>JAYUZK010000206.1:0-14099 GCA_043751835.1 Gemmatimonadota bacterium
CTCGGCGAAGGCGACGAGCCGGTGATTTCGCCCCGGAGCAACCTGGTGGCGTTCGTGAAGGGCGGCCAGATCTACTCGGTGCCGATCGACGGCTCGAGCGCGGCGAAACAGCTCTTCACCGCACGTGGCACCAATGGATCGGCCGAGTGGTCGCCGGACGGCGGGCGGCTCGCGTTCGAGTCGAGCCGTGGGGATCACGCATTGATCGGCGTATACACCGGCGCGGATCAGCCGATCCTCTGGCTGGCCCCGGCGTTTTCCCGGGATGGCTCACCGCGCTGGTCGCCGGACGGACGCCGGATCGCCTTCGTCCGGTTCTCGTCGGCGGGGGGGGCGCCCGACTCGATCCTGGTGCGCCGGCCGAACCCATGGTCGATCTGGGTGGCCGACGCGACGACCGGTACGGCCACGGCGTTCTGGACGTCGTCCAAGACGCTCCGGGGATCGGTTCCGAATACCGACGGCGGGACGAATCTTCATTGGGGTAGCGGCCGGATCGTGTTCCTGTCGTATCAGGACGGCTGGCCCCACCTCTATTCCATCCCGGACGGCGGTGGCGCGGCAACGCTGTTGACCCCGGGAAAGTTCATGGCTGAGCACATCGCCATGTCGCCGGATGGAAAGTGGATGGTGTTCGCGGCCAACGCCGGAGCCGATCCGCTCGACCTTGACCGGCGGCACGTGGTGAAGGTGCCGGTCGACCGGGCGGCCCCTGAGGTGATGACGCCGGGCGCGGGTCTCGAATGGGGTCCCCGCGTCACCGGGAACGGAACCCTGGCGTTCATCGCGGCCACCGCCGACCAGCCGCCGATGGCCACGGCGATGCCCCTGGGCGGCGGCCAGTGGAAAACGTTAGGCTCCGACCGCCTTCCCACCGACTACCCCACCGGCAGGCTGGTCACCCCGAAACAGATCATCTACCGCTCGCCGGACGGGTTGACGGTGCACGCTCAACTGTTCGAGAAGACCGGCGGACCCGCCAAGAAACCGGCCATCATCTACGTTCACGGTGGCCCCCCTCGGCAAATGCTGCTGGGCTGGCATTACTCCGACTACTACGCCAACGCCTACGCCAGCAATCAGTACCTCGCGAGCCAGGGATTCGTGGTGCTCTCGGTCAACTATCGACTGGGCATCGGCTATGGCTTCGACTTCCATCAGCCCCCCCACGCGGGCGCGCAGGGTGCCTCGGAATACATCGACGTCAAGGCCGCCGCCGCATGGCTGGCGAAGCAGCCTGGGGTCGATCCAGGCCGGATCGGGATTTACGGCGGTTCCTACGGCGGGTTCCTCACCGCGCTGGCGCTGGGCCGGGATTCCCGGCTGTTCGCCGCCGGCGTCGATATTCACGGTGTCCACGACTGGACCGTGGACCGGACCAGGAACTTGACGGCGCCGGACCGAGCCGAGCGGGCGCCGGATGCCGAGAAGGCACTGGCAACGGCGTGGGCCTCGTCGCCCAACTCGGCGGTCGCCACCTGGAAGTCTCCGGTCCTGATGATCCATGGCGACGACGACCGGAACGTGCGGTTCAGCCAGAGCACCGATCTCTTCCGGCGGCTCCAGGCCCGGGGCGTGTCGGTCGAGTCGTTGGTGATCGTGGACGACACCCACCATTTCATGCGTCATTCCAACTGGCTCGCGGTCGATCGCGCGGCAGCCGATTTCTTTGTGCGGAAGTTCAATCCATGACCCGGCTGGCCTCGGCGTTGGTCATCCTGCTTGCCGGCGGCGCACCAGGGCCGAGGGGCGTCGGCGTCGTCACCAACATGACCGACAACACCGCCACGATCAGCGACGCGACCTCGGGCACCGTATTGGCAACGCTCCCGGAGGGGTCACGGTGTCGACAGACAGCCGGTGGGCGTTCGTGATGCTGCAGGGACGGAACCGGATGGTCACGATCGATCTCGCGCAGGGTCGGATCGTGGCGTGGGCGACGACCGGAACATGGTCCTATGGCATTGCCGTCTCGCCGCGGGTGGTCCGGAAGCCCACCGCGCCCGTTCAGCCGTAACCTCTCACCTCCCGCCTCTCGAGTCCTATGCCTGAGCATCACTCGCGACGAAGCTTCGCGGTCACCACGACCCACGCGGTCGCCGCCCTGTGGCTCGGCGCGCGCCGGGAACAGATCGCCGCCGCCTTCGCCGAACCGGGCGACCAACCGACGTCGGCTCCAACCGTCCTGACACCGGCCGAAGCGGCTGACTTGGCCGTCATGACGGCGCTGATCATTCCGACCGACAAGACCCCTGGCGCACGAGAGGCCCAGGTGGTCCGCTTCATCGATCGGGCGCTGGGATCCTTCGCGGCCGAACAACGCGCACTGTTCCGAGAGGGACTGGCCGAACTCCGGCGAAAAAACTTCGCGACTTTGAACGAACGTGGCCAGGTCGCGATCGTCGAGGCCCTCGCCCGAACCAGGTCGCCTTTCTTCGAGGCCGTCCGGACGGCAACCATCATGGGCATGTTCGCCCACCCAAAGCACGGCGGGAATGAAGGGAAGGTCGGGTGGCGGCTGATCGATTTCCAGGATCGAGCGGCCTGGCAGGCGCCCTTCGGCGACTATGATCGACCCGGGTCGAAATGAATCAGACACCGCTGTTCGGTAGGGCGTTTGGTCCTGGCGACGCGGTCGATTTCGTGGTGGTCGGCTCAGGTGCCGCCGGTGGCGTCATGGCCCGCCAGCTCTCCCGGGCCGGCTTCACGGTGGTCGTGCTGGAACAAGGACCCTACCTCACCGAAAAAGACTTCCGGCACGACGAACTCGCGAGCGGGGCAATGGCGGCTCTCACCAACGATTTTCGAGTCCAGCCGAACACCTACCGGAAGACCGCCGCCGAAGTCGCGGTCAAACGGCCGGCGGTCGCTTACGGGCGGGTCGTGGGCGGTGGAACTACTCACTTCACCGGCAACTATTGGCGATTTCACGAGATCGATTTCATCGAAAAGAGCAAACGAGGCGGGGTCCCGGGCGCGGACATGGCCGACTGGCCGATCACTTATGCCGAGTTGGAGCCCTATTACACCCAGGTCGAGTGGGAGATCGGCGTCTCCGGGTTAGCCGGCGCCGGGCCGTTCGATCCACCCAGGAGCAAACCGTACCCGCTCCCGCCGCTCCCAGCCAAGTCCGCCGGCGTCCTCCTCGAACGGGCCGCCAGAAAAATGGGATGGACCGCCTTTCCCGCCCCGACCGCCATCATCTCGGAACCGTATCGCGGTCGTTCCCCCTGCGTGCAGTGCGGGTTCTGCGAGGGGTACGGGTGCGAGGTGCGGGCCAAGTCGAGCACGCTGGTCACCATGATCCCGGAGGCGGTCGCGACCGGACGCTGCGAGATCCGGCCCAACAGTTACGTCACCAGGATGGAAACCAACCCTCGGGGTCGGGTCACCGGCGTCAGATACTTTGACCACAACAAGCGAGAACGATTCCAGGCCGCCAGGTCCGTGGTCCTTTCCGCCAACGGCGCCGAGACGCCTCGGCTGCTGTTGCTCTCCGCGAGCAGCCAGTTCCCGCAGGGCCTTGCCAACTCGAGCGGCGTGGTCGGCCAGCACCTGATGTTCAACGGATTCGGGCTCGCGTTGGGGCTGTTTCCAGGCCAGATCAACGGCTACAAGGGCAATGTGGTCAGCCGGATCGTCCAGGATCTTTACCAGCTCGATCCCAAGCTCGGCTTCTATGGGGGCGGCGGGTTCGACTTTCGTTTCGACATGGGTCCGATCGCCTTCGCGGACGGCGGGCTGCCTCCCGACGCGCCCCGGTGGGGGCCCCGCTTCAAGCAGATGGTGGGTGACTATTTCACGCGAACGCTCATGGCGATGTGCCATACGACCTCGTTGCCGGTCGCGTCGAACAGCATCTCCCTCGATCCCGACCTGAAGGACGCCTGGGGCCTCCCCGCCCTGCGGGTCACCTTCCGCGAGCACCCCAACGATCTCAAGCTCTACCGCTATTTCCTCGATCGGGGCCATGAACTCCTCGATGCCGCCGGCGCGACCAAGCGGTGGGAGCTTCCTCTCACGGAAGAGAGCACCGGCACCCAACCCCATTTGCTGGGCACCTGCCGGATGGGCCGCGACCCCCGGACCTCGGTCATCAACGCCGACCACCAGGCCCACGACGTGCCCAACTTGTTCATCGTCGATGGCTCGAGCTTTGTGACCGGCGGGCGTGGCCAGCCGACGATGACGATCCAGGCGTTGGCGTTTCGAGCGGCAGAGCGGATTGCCAAACTGGCCCGGGCCGGGCTGGGTTAGGATCGAGAGAACGGCCGCCCGGTCAATCGTCTCCTCGCCGAAAACGGCGAGGCACCATTAGAATCTCTGGCGATGCGCCTCATTATCCGCCGGCCCGACGACTGGCACGTCCATCTCCGCGATGGGCCGATGTTGGCCGCGGTCCTCGACTACACCGCCCGGCAGTTTGGCCGGGCCATCGTGATGCCGAACCTCGACCCGCCGGTCACCACCACGGCGGAGGCCGAGGCGTACCGGAACCGGATTATGGGCGAGCTCCAACCCGGCCGCGCTTTCACTCCGCTGATGACGGCCTACCTGACCGATGGTACGGACCCCGGCGACATCGCCGCCGGGTTCGAGCGGGGGGTGTTCACGGCCGCCAAGCTCTACCCGGCCCACGCCACCACCAACTCGGCCAAGGGCGTCACCGAGGTGGGCCGGGTCCGCCGCGTGCTCGAACGGATGGAGCGGATCGGCATGCCCCTGCTGGTTCATGGCGAGGTGGCCGACCCCGGCGTCGACATTTTCGACCGCGAAGCCGTGTTTTTCGACCAGATCCTGTCGCAGGTGGTGCGCAACTTCCCGGCACTCAAGGTCGTCTGTGAGCACATCACCACCGAGGAGGCGGTCGGGTTCGTGTTGGGATCGGGAGATACGGTGGCGGCTACCATCACGCCGCACCACCTCCAGTGCAATCGGAACGCCATCTTTCAGGGCGGAATCCGGCCTCACCTCTACTGCCTCCCCGTCCTCAAGCGCGAGACGCACCGATTGGCGCTCCGCAAAGCCGCAACCTCCGGCAACTGCAAGTTCTTCCTGGGGACCGACTCGGCGCCCCACACCGTGGGAGCGAAGGAGTCGGCTTGCGGATGCGCCGGGGTGTTCAACGCACCCGTCGCGCTGGAGGCCTACGCCACGGTCTTCGACGAGGAGAACGCCCTCGACAGGCTCGAGGCTTTTTCCTCCCAGAGCGGGGCCCGGTTCCATGGACTGCCGCTGAATCAGGGGACCGTCACCCTGATTCGCGAACCGGTCGCAGTGCCTGAACGGATCGAGTCCGGCCCGGTTGCCGTGGTGCCGTTCCACGCGGGTACTACCCTCGGCTGGAGGTTGGCCGAACCGCCGACTTCAGGGACCCCGGGATAGTTGCCAGTCCGGCCGGTGGACGAAGAGACTTTCTGGGGATCGTGATTCCGCCTAACTCATTGCGAAGAAAGACTTTCCGCTAGTTTCTCCCACCAGGGTACGGGCCTTGCCCCTTGCCACCCCAACGTTTCGCACCCAAACCGAGGCTTCCGAGTGACGCCAGCGCCTCCGCGCGCTTCATCCCTGCTGCCCGGCTCCGACCGCCCCATGCTCCGAAGCCGGTTTGGCCGTCGGTTGCTGGTGATTTTCGTCGGATGCTCGCTGGTGCCGGCCCTCACAATCGGGATCGCGTCATATCGGAGCGTGCGGGGACAGCTCACGGATCAAGCGGAGGAGCGCCTCGCGACCCTGTCGCAGTTCGCCGGCCGGACGATTTACGACCGCCTGACGCTGCTCGAGAACCGATTCCGCACCTCAGGCGCGACGCTCCGGGGTTGCGGACCCGCGGATCGGCCGTGCGTCGACTCGCTGGATTTCGGAGTCACCGATCTCGCCCTCATCGGCCGGAGCCCGATGGTCGCACTTGGTGGCCGACCGGACGAAAAAGACTTCCGGACCATGGTCGATCGCGTGGAACTCGGGTCGAAAGAAACCGCCCTGGTGGTCCGCGCCGATCGGCCGCTGGCCCTGATCCACCGAATCGACGATGGTTCCGACCCCGCCTATCTGGTGGGCCTCATCGACGCGCCCTTTCTCTGGAGCAATCTGGACAGCGAGGCCCTGCCGGATCCGGTCCACCTGACGCTCTGGGAGCCGCACGGGGGCGACCTGCTCGGCGACGAAACGGATTCGCTCGTCGTCCCCACCGGTTCCTCCCTCCGATCGGGGCGCTCCGCGACCGGCACCTTCCGCTGGAGCAGCGACCGTGAGAACTATCGCGCGGCCTACTGGACCTTCCCCACCAGTCACCGGCTGGCGCTGCCCGGGCTCCGATTGGTCCTGAGCGAAGCCGAGACCGACGTCCTCGTACCGATCGCGGATTTCGAGCGAACCTTCCCCTTGATGCTCGCCGTGGCCATGCTGGCGGCGCTGGCCTTCGGCATCAGTCAGATCCGGCGCCGCGTCGTCCCGCTCGATGCGCTCCACCGGGGTACTCGCCACCTGGCGGAACAGAATTTCGACACCCGGGTCGAGATCTCGAGCGGCGACGAGATCGAGGAACTGGCCAGGTCGTTTAACGTCATGGCGGCCCGGGTCGGCCAACACTTTGACGCCCTCGCAACCGCGGCGGACGTCGATCGCGCCGTCCTCTCGCTCGTGGACCGAGACCGGATCGCCGAGACGGCGCTCGGGAGGCTGCCCGACCTGGTCGCGGTCGACGCCAGTTTGCTCACGCTGCTCGAATCGTCGGATGGGGCGGCCGCCACGATCTGGACCCGCGAGGGGATTGGCCCAGTCAACCGGAGCCCTGAGACGGTGATTCTTTCCGACCGTGAACTGGCCCTGATCCGGTCGAACGCCCCGCGGCTGACGGTCTCGGCGGAGGACCTGGCGCTCCTCCCATTCGCCACGCCCTTGATCGATCCGGGCGGTGGATCGATCGAGATCTACCCGCTCCGGTTCGGCGAGGAGGTCGCCGGTGTCCTGGCGGTGCGGCGCCCCGCCGGCGGCGAGACCAGCCGGACCGACCCGATCCAGATCGGGCACCTGGCGGACCAGGTCGCGGTGGCGTTAGGCAATGCCCGGATGGTGGAGCAGGTCCGGTTCCTTGCCTTCTACGACGGCCTCACCGGACTGCCGAACCGGATCCTGTGCAAGGAACGGCTGGCGCAGGCCTTGGCCCGGGCCGAACGGCAGAAATGTCATGTCGCGGTCTGTTTCCTCGATCTCGACCAGTTCTCCGGCATCAACGACAGCCTGGGCCACGACCTCGGCGACCAGCTGATCGAACGGGTGGCCAAACGCCTGCTGGCCACCTGCCGGGAGGCCGACACCGTCGCCCGGCTCGGCTTTGATCCAGCAGCGGTGGAGGTGGCCCGCCTGGGTGGCGACGAGTTCACCATCGTGCTGCCTGACCTCGACGACCCGCAGGACGCGGCCCGGGTGGCCCGGCGGGTGCTCGACAGCTTTCAACAACCCTTCCGGCTCGGGACCCACGAGGTGTTCATCTCCGCCAGCATCGGCATCGCGATGTACCCCGAAGACGGGCAGGAGATCGACGACCTGGTCAAGAACGCCGACGTCGCAATGTACCACGCCAAGGAGGAGGGGCGCGGCGCCTACCGGATGTTCTCAGCGGCCATGAACGCCGAGGCCGTGGGCCGGATGCACCTCGAACAGCGGCTCCGGCGGGCCGTCGAGGCGGGCGAGTTTCGTCTGGTCTACCAGCCGATCGTGGACCTCGAGTCCGGCCGGGTGACCGGCGCCGAGGCATTGATCCGCTGGAACCACCCCGACCGCGGTGTCCTCTCGCCCGCGGACTTCATCTCGCTGGCCGAGGAATCGGGACTGATCGTCCGGCTCGGCGAGTGGATCTTTCGACAGGCCTGCCTCCAGGCCAAGGTCTGGCACGGGGAGGGACGTGGCCCGCTCAAGCTCGGGATCAACGTCTCGGCCCGTCAGCTCCAGGACCAGGACTTCGTGGCCACGGTCCGGAAGACGCTGGCCGAGACCGGCGTCGATCCAACCGCGCTGGTGCTGGAGTTGACCGAGACCGTCCTGATGCGACCCGATGGGCTGGTGGCCGACTCGATCCGGTCGCTGGCCGCGTTGGGCCTCGCCTTCTCGGTGGACGATTTCGGGACCGGCTACTCGTCCCTCAGCTACCTCAAGCATTTCCCGGTCGGCTCGCTGAAGATCGACCGGGCGTTTATCCGTCATCTGCCGGGGGACCCGGATTACGCCGCCATCACCACCGCGATCGTCGCCCTGGCCAAGGCGCTTGGTCTCGAGGTCGTGGCCGAAGGAGTCGAGACCGAAGAACAGGCCCGTTTTGTCCTCGACCTCGGATGTCATCGCGCGCAGGGCTACCTGTTTGGTCCGCCGGTAGCACCGGAGGAGTTTGCGAAGTTCCTCGACGCCCAAGCCCAGTTGCTCCTTCGCCCCTCTAGCCATCCGTCAGCTTCCGAGCAACTTCCTCCCCGATCGCCAGGGACGCTGTCGCTCCCGGCGACGGGGTGTTGAGGACGTGAATCGCGCCCGGAGCCTCAACCAGCACGAAGTCGTCCACCAACTTGCCCCTCCGGTCCACCGCCTGCGCTCTGACACCCGTCCCTCCAGGCACGAGGTCCGCCGTCGCGAGGGCCGGAACGAGCCGCCGCAACGAGGCGACGAACCTGGCCTTGGACGATGACCGAGCCACCTCGTTGATGCCCGTTCTCCAGTGAGCCCGGATCAGCCGCCAGAATCCCGGAAAAGCCACCATCTCGGCCACATCGCCAACGCTGACATCCCGCCAGCCGTAGCTCTCGCGCCCCAGCGCCAGCACCGCGTTCGGACCGGCCTCGACAACGCCGTCGACGCCTCGGGTGAAGTGCACCCCCAGAAAGGGCAACGCCGGATCCGGCACCGGATAGATCAGTCCGCGCACCAGCGATGGGTTCAGGAGATGGTAGTACTCACCCCGGAATGGAATGATGCTAACACCAGGCTCGAGGCCCGCCATCCGGGCCACCCGGTCGGCCTGGAGGCCGGCGCAGTTGACGAGCCGACGCGCCTCGATCGGTCCGCGGGTGGTCTCGACCACATGGGTTCCCGAACGTCGGGTAATTCGCTGAACCCGCGTCTGGAGCCGGACCTCGCTACCCCGAGCCTCGAGTCGCCGGACAATCGCCAGGCACACTTCTCGATACGAAACGACACCGGTGTCCTCGACCCAGAGCCCGGCAGTCCCAGTCACCGCCGGTTCGATCTCGCCCATCTCCGCCGCCCCGACGCGGCGCACCGGACAGGCGTTGGCCCGCGCCCGTTCCTCAAGGGCGGCGAGACGCCGCTCCTCTCCCGCACCGACCGCCACCACCAGTTTGCCGGAGCGACGATGCGGGATTCCCTCCTCGGCGCAGAAGTCGTACATCGCCGCCAGGCCCGCGCGGCAGAGGCTGGCCTTGAGCGAACCCGGTTGATAGTAGATCCCGGAGTGAATGACCCCGCTGTTGTGGCCGCTCTGGTGGGCGGCGACGCAATTCTCCGCCTCGACCACGACGACCCGCTCGCCGTGCCGCTCGGCCAAGGCCTTGGCCGTGGCCAGGCCAACGATGCCGCCGCCGATGACGACGGTGTCCAGCGATGCGGTGGCGTGGGTGGGCACCTTACTCCGGCTTGGCTACGATGTCGTTCAGTTGAGGAACGCGTGGAAGATCATGTTGAACTCGCCGTGGTTCTGCCACCGGTAGATCGGGTTGTTCGAAAAGAGCATCACCCGATCGGAACGTCATTGCGAGGATTCCTCAGGAGTCGTTTGCAGGCCCCTACTGCGCGGGCGCCCGTGCTGGGGCCCACTGCGCCTTGAGCGGTGGGTCCATCGCATCGCAGGCCTCCTTCTTCAGATCGGCGCGGACTACCATCGGCGTACCGAGCTCCAGGTAGTAGTCCCTGCCGGACCCATAGGGGAACCATTCGATCGCGCCCCGGCCGTTGGGATCGCCGGTCGCGGCAAATCGCGTCCAGTAGCCCATCATCACCTTCGAGAGCTGATCGTCCGCCTGCTGAAGCGGGAGCCACGCCGGCTTGGTACCGAACACGAAGCTGATCTCGGCGGCATGATAGGCGCCGAGCTTTTCGCCCCCGGGTACGACCCGGGTGAACTGGTAGAGAAAGGTCTTTCGTCCGGAGGATTTCATGGCCCGCGCCGCGATCCGGACCGGGCAAGTCATGTAGAGGTCGGTCGTGAGCTTCAGTGCGGCATCCTCGACAGCGCTGTCCCCCACCGCGGGGTAGTAATGGAGAACGGTGTCGGAGGCGGCGCCGAGCGTCGCGCCGGCCCACTGGCGGTAGCCGGCCACGGTACGGGGGAATTGCGGCAGGTAGCCGCGCAGCGTGGTCATTTCGAACGCGTTGGAGCCGATGAGGAATGGGATCGGTGCCTGCTCGCCCCGTTCGAAGACCCGCGCGGTGAGATCAGTGAGGACCCAGCCATCCACGATCGGGCCGGCCGCGAGAACGAGGCCCGGAAAATTGTTCTGGGCGGCCAGGATGTCGGCGGCCGACTTGCCGCGCATGGCGGCGAGCTGGTTGGTCACCGTGTCGACGCCTAACGCCTTGGCAAACTGCTTCCCGAAGCCGCCGGCCATCGCGAGAGTTCCCATCCGGCCCATCGGCGAGCCGCTTTCGGCGATGGCCTGATCGAAGAGGCCCCGGGCCAGCGGCGAGGCCATCAGGTGGATGATGTCGATCGACCCGGCCGACTCACCGAACACGGTGACCCGCTTGGGGTCGCCCCCGAACGCCCGGATGTTCTGCCTGACCCACCGGAGCGCCTCGATCTGATCGAGCAGCCCATAGTTCCCCGCCGAGTGGTTCGGCGATTCGGCCGCGAGGGCGGGGTGCGCCATGAAGCCGAACAGGCCGAGCCGGTAGTTGATCGAGACCACCACGACGCCCCGACGGGCCAGCTCGGTCCCATCGTAGAGCGATTCGCCGCCACTACCGTTCAGGTTCGAGCCACCGTGGATCCACACCATGACCGGCGCCGGTGCGCTGGAGAGGCGCGGGGTCCAGATGTTGAGATAGAGGCAGTCCTCACTCACCTTGAGGGTGTCGGCCACCACCTTGGCCGCGGTGCCGAACACGGTGGCGATCCCCTTGATCCACTGCACCAGCCGGTCGTTCTGCATGCACGACGGACCGTAGCTCCGGGCCTGGTGGACGCCGGGAACCGGCTGGACAGGCACCGGGGGCCGCCATCGAAGCTCGCCCACGGGCGCCTTGGCGTAGGGAATCCCCTTGAAGGTGGCGACGCTCTGCGCCGTATCCCCGTCGAAGATGACATTGCCGATCACGGCCCGCGGAGTACCCTGCCCGGCAAGCCCCATCGGCATCCCGAACACGCCGACCGCGGTGACGACCCGCAACAATCCCTTGATCACGACGACTCCTTGAATTCAGCGCCCCGGTTCGAGCACCAGCAAATGTTTGGTCTCCCGCTCCACGGCGGCGCGGCTGTAGACCAGCGGAAAATACCGGTAACTCTCCCAGAGCGGCAGGAGATTGTCGTAGTACTCGCTCCCCGGCTGACCCGACTGGCCCGGCACGTTGGTGGCGACCGAGTTGTCCCAGTCGGCGGTGTCGAAGATGCCGCGATAGGAGGCGCCGTGCGTCTGGCTCCAGCCCGTACCCGCAGTGACGTTGACGGTATTGTCGTCACCGCCACGCGACGCATCCCGGAGGTCGAATGCCTTCGACAGGGGATGGTGGAACGACGCCGTGTGAATCGTCCCGTAGCGCCAGGCGCTCCAGTCGGCGCCGAATTCCTTCGCGAGGCCCGCCATGGCATCATCGAACGCGGCGAGCAAGATCGAGTCCCGGGCGGCCACCGGATGTTTGCCGAATGACGCATCGGGGGTCCGGACCAGCTGAATCAAGTGGGGCATGTCCCAGGCCCGGCCGCGCTCCCGGCCGCCCTTGTCCCCAAGCCGAGGACCGTAGATCGCCGGTCCCAGCGCCCGAATCCACGCGTTGTAGATCAGCGGCTCGGCGCCGTCCTTCGTGACGGTATACCCCCATCGTGCCATCGAGGTGAGCGCCGGAGTCGTAACGCTCCGCCGTTTGGCGGCCGCCACCAGCACCGGTACGAGCCGCGACGCGGGAATCGAGAACTCGTCGTGCTGGAGCTTCTCGAAGTCACCACGGCTCCAGTCCGTCCTGGTCTTCAAGACCTCCTTGATCCGGTTGGCGCGATACGGGGTTGCCCACTCGTAGTTGAGCTGATGGCGGTATCCCGGTGGCATGATGTTGTGGTTGGCCGTGGCGATGATCCCGCCCGCCGGATTGGCCGCCTGCGGCAGGTCGGCAAACGGGAGAAATCCCTTCCACTCGAACCGCCCGTCCCCCGGCACCGGCAGAAGCCCGCTCCACGACCGGATCGGATTCAACCCCGCCGCCACCCAACCAATGTTCCCGTCCACGTCGGCGTAGATCAGGTTCTCGGTCGGGAGCCGCCACCGATACGCCGCCGACTTGAAGCTCTTCCAGTCGGTGGCGCGGTTGACCGAGATCTGGGCCAGATAGCCCGCGGTCCCCGGCTCGGTGCCGACAAACCGGATCACGTACGCCCGGCCCGCAGCCAGATCCTCGTTCACGATCGGCCCGTGCTCCGTGAATTCAAGGTTGGTTGGCCGACCCGCTTCGCCCTTAACGGGAATGGTGTCGGGAACCACGGTCACCGGCTTCCAGGCGCCCCGGGTCCAATAGCATTTCTTGCCGGCGTCGCCGGGACAGGCGCCGATCTTCTCGATATAGACGTCCTGCTGGTCCATCCCCACGATCGTGAACCCGAACGCAATCCGCTCGTTGTGTCCGCCGGCCACACCGGGCAAGGCCGGCTCTCCGGCCCCGATCACGTTCCAGCCCGGTCCCACCAGGTGGGTGAGGTACCGGAGCGACGGCAGCGTGATGGCGCGATGGGGATCGTTGGCCAGGAGCGGCTTGCCCGACTTGGTGCGCTTGCCGCTGATGACCCAGTTATTGGAGCCGTCGAACCGCGGGTACCCGACCCCGGCGTACATCTGGGCGGCGGCCCCTAACGACTGCACCCCGACCCCGCGGAGGTCGAGCCCGGGCACCGGGTCGAGCTTCCGGACCGGGTCGAGCGGAAAGAGCGCCTCGATCTTCGCCGCCCCGTAGAGGTTGACCAGGTTGGCACGATCCACTTCGGTGAGCGCGTTCGAGGTCATCGACAACGCCGCCATCCGCTGAAGCGGCACCTCGAGGCTCCACGGCTCCGGCTTGAACCCGAGCAGGGCAAATTCGATCGGCGGATTGTCATGGACCTGGGCGATGTAGCCGTTCACGCCAGCCACGAATGCGGCCACGATCTCCCGGGAATCGGGCGCGTAGCTGGCCCATTCCTTCCCCATGTCGCCCCGGTACTTGAACAGTCGGGCAAACTTGTCCCGGTCCACCGACCCCTTCCCCAGCACCTCGGCCAGCCGCCCCTCACCCTGGCGGCGCCACATTTCCATCTGGAACAGCCGGTCCTGCGCCGCCACGAAGCCCTGGGCAAAGAACAGGTCGTGGACCGTTCGGGCATAGATGTGCGGCACACCCCACTGGTCCCGGCGGACCTCCACCGCGGAGTCGAGCCCCGCCACGGCGACCTTCCCGTCGATCTTGGCGAGCCGGGTCCGGGCGGAATCGAGCAATCCCTGGGCGCCGAGCGGGGTGACGAATACGACCGCCGCCATCACCGTATACCAACCGCGAGCCATGTTCATCGCTTCGACTGCTCCTGTTGCCAGAGGGTGCGCTGCTCGCGCAGCAGATACGCGTGGATCGCCTGAACCTCGTCGGGCTTCAGCAGATCGGCAAAGCTCGCCATCCCCGACGCCTTGAGTTTCCCGCCCAGCACGATCGAATCGAATGCGGCGTGGATGACGGGAGTGAGGCGATGAAGGTCGGGATACGCCGAGAGGGTCGCTTCGCCGTTGGCCCCATGACAAGCCGCGCAGACGTTCTCGAAGAGCGGCGCGCCACGGTTCGCCAGCGTGTCCGCCGCGAGCGCGGCCAGCGTCGGCGGCTCGGGCGTGATCTGCGGCGCCCGGAGCGGCGGCAACGGCGTT
>JAYUZK010000207.1:0-3324 GCA_043751835.1 Gemmatimonadota bacterium
CCTGGTTGGCGAGAATCTGGGCGCCGATCTCGGCGGTGAAATCGGGTGGCCCGCTGTTGGCTGTCGCGCGGGCGCGTTGGAGTACCGGGATCGCGGCGTCGATCGGTACCAGGAAACTGACCGAGTTGCCCGCGGTCGCCACGTTGACGCCGACCACGCGGCCGTCGGCGGTGAGCGCGGGGCCGCCGCTCATCCCGGGATTGATCGGGCCGGTGAAATGTATCTTTGGATACAGCGTGTGCTCGAGGCGGCCGTTGTACACGCCCTCGACAATGCTCAGGCCCAGGTCTTCGGGATGGCCTAGCGAGTAGAGCCGGGTCCCCTTGGGGAGGGTAACACCAGCCAGAGTGAAGAAGCGGGTGGTCGGCCGGTCGGTCGCCACCACCGCGAGGTCCCGGACGACGTCCACCGCGAGAACCCGGCCCTCGTGGCTCGCCCCGTTCGAGTCCAGCCACTCGACCCGGTAACGGTCGTCGCCGACCGCATTCGCCACGACATGATAGTTGGTGACCAGGAGGCCGTCGGCGCTGACGAAGAAGGCCGAACCGAGTTCCGCCTTGGCGCCGGAGCCCGATTCGACGACCTGGATCTTGGCGGTGTGATCGGAGTAACGGCGGAAGACCGTGGCGGAGGTCTCGTCCCGCCGTTGGGCCGCCGCCGGTTGTGAGGCCAGCACCGCAACCGCCGCGGCGAAGGCCAGGCCCCCGCGTCGGTTCACCGGCGGCGGCCTCGTTTGGTCCAGATCAGCACGACGCCGCAGTTCTGCCCTGACGCCTGGTATTGGATTGGCGCCGAACCGGGTCCCTGGTGAATCTCGATGCCCCTGACGTCCTGAGGGGCCACCGGGATGCCGAGGCCGTTCTCGGGATCGAGCGGGATCCGGACGTCATCGACGAAGACGGTGAACTGGCAATCGGTGCCGAAGCCCGAGCCGCCACGAGTAGAGAGGATGTAGTAGTCGTTGAGACCGGCCGGAATGACCTTGACGCCCGGCAGCCCTTTGAACGCGTCCTCCACCCGGATGGTGCCCCGCCGCGCGAGGTCCTCCCCGGTGATGAAGTGGCCGCCGTTGTTGAGGCGCCGGCGTTCTTCGAAGCCGTTCTGTCCAATGGCCCGCCCCGCGACCTTGAGTTCGGGGAGTTCGACGGGCACTCGAGCGAGATCGAACACGACGTCCCCCGGCGACGTGGCCGCAAGTTCGATCAGGACGCGCCGTCGGCTGTACCCGATGGCTCTGGCTTCGACCGTGTGAGTTCCCACAGGCAGATCGGAAATGGCGAAGCTGCCGTCCGCTTCAGCGCGGGCCACGCGGTCGGTGCCAAGGACCAGCACCTGGGCCTCGGGGAGGCCGCGACCATTGGCCGTGACCCGCCCGGTAAGCCGGGCCCCGTGCGCTGCCGTGTCGGTGACCGCGGTGAGGCGGCGGACCATCAAGGGCCGGTTTTCCATCCGGAGTTCGAGCGGCGGCCCATTGATGCCGGCCACCAGGACTCGGAGCAACACGGGAACGTCGGTGGGGACACCGCAGAGCCGGTAGCGGCCGGTTGAATCAGGCCCGGCCCGGACGATTCTGGGCCGGCGGACGATCCCGGCCTTGGTGATGCTGGTTTCGTTCCATTCACCTCGAATTTCGCCGGCCACGATCGGCCTGCCCGAGCCGGCATCCGTGACAGTGCCGAGGAGTACTCCCGTCCCCTGTTCCCGCGTAGCTGGACACAGCCTCCGGTAGATCGTGTTGGCCGAGGGCGTCGCGAGGGTGACCACGATGTCGAGGCCGGCGGCAAGCTCGAAGGTCTGGTCCGGAGGGGTGAAGCCGGCCGCGCTCAGCGACGAGTGGCTGTAGGACAACGTGTATCGTCCGCCGGGAAGACTGTCGAACCGAAAGGCGCCTCGTTGGTCAGCCGTCGCGACGCGCCCGAGTTCGAGGAGTTCGACCGTGGCCCCCGCCAGTGGCGCGGACGCCACGAGGCTGTCGTAGACGAGACCGCGGATCGACCCCTTGACCACGGGGGCTTGCGCCGCCGCCGGGGCCGCGGCCAGCGTCAGGAACAGAAGGTGGGAGTGCGTGGCGCCTCGCACGGATTCGCTATTTCACCTTGTCGAGGAAGGCGCGGATCCTGGGGAATGCGTCCTCGATGTCCTTGAGGGACACCGCGCCGACCGACAGCCGGAACCAACCGCTCTCGTCCTTGAGCCCAAACGCCTGGAACGGCACCACGCCGAGGCCGGCTCGTTCGAGCATGATCTGACGGATGTCCTCGTTGGAACGGATCGGTTGGCCGTCGATCGTCCGGCCAACCAGGTTCATCTGGAGGGACAGGTAAATCGCACCCTGGGGGTCAACGCAATCGACCGGGAACCCCGCCTCCTTGAGCGCGGTGAAGCCGTCATGGAGGGCGTCGAGCCGGGCTTTGGTTTTGGTCTGGATTTCATCCCGGTACTGCCGGACCGCGTTGGCATCGTTGAGGAATTCGGCCGTGGCGACCTGCTCCGGCCGGGGCGCCCAGGCGCCGACGTGGCCGATGAAATCCTTCATCCTGGTGATGACGCCCGCCGCCGCGAAGACCCAGCCCACCCGGAGCCCGGTTGACGCGAAGGCCTTGGAGATCCCGTCCAGGGTGATCAGGTACGGGGCGACCTCCGGCACGAGCGTGAGCGGATGGACATGCCGGCTTGGGGCGTAGGCCAGCGCGCTGTAGATCTGATCGAAGAACACGAACAGGAGCCGCCGGCCGGCTTGGTGCCGGGCTGTGTTTTCGCGGACCACCGCTTCGAGGATCTCCCGAAGCGTTTCGGTTTCCATCATCGTGCCGGTCGGGTTGCCGGGCGAACAAAGGCACAGCAACGAGGCGGACCCCAGATGCGGCGCGATCTGCGCGGCCGTTGGCTGGAAGCCGTTCTCCCGGGTGGCCACGATCTCGACTTTGCGGGCCTCGGTGATTTCGCTGTAGTAGTCGTTGTTCCAGGACGGGACTGCATAGACGACCCGGTCGCCGGGGTTCAAGACCGCCCGGTATGCTGCGTAGACGATCGGCCGACCGCCGCCGGCGACCAGCACTGACTCCACCGGATAGCGGACGCCCTGATCCCGTTCCGTGTGATCCACGATCGCCTGGCGGAGCGAGAGCATGCCTTCGGAGGGCGGATAGTTCGTCTCGCCCCGCTCGAGGGCTCGGCGGATCCCGTCCAGCAGCGGAGCCGGAATCGGGAATTGCTTCGGATCGAAATCGCCGGCGGTCAGATTGCAGACCGGCTGGCCGGCGCCGATCATGGCGCGGACGTCGGCGGCGATCTTGAGAATCACCGAGCCCCGAAGCCGATGGG
>JAYUZK010000208.1:0-3613 GCA_043751835.1 Gemmatimonadota bacterium
CCGGCTGCCTGGACCCCCGACGGCCTCGCCCTCATCGTCGGGGCTCGGCAGCGGCCTGACGCCGAACTCAGAATGGGCGAGTCCGACCTCATCGAGGTGGCGGTGAGGGACGGTGCCACCAAGCAGCTTACCGACCGGATCGGACCCGACAACAATCCGGCGGTGTCTCCGGATGGAAAGCTGATCGCCTATACCGGGTACGACGACCGGAAGGTCGGCTATCAGAACACCCTGCTCTATGTGATGAACCGGGATGGCAGCGGCGCGCACGTGGTATCCACCAAGCTCGATCAGAGTGTGGGCGACCCGACCTGGTCGGCCGACAGCAAGACCATCTACGTCCAGTTCGATGTGCACGGCAACACCAAGGTCGCGGCCATGACACTCGACGGCGCCTACAAGGTGCTGGCCAAGGACATCGGTACCGGCGGTTCGTCCTACAGTGGCGGGACGTACTCGGTGGCGCGTGACGGCAGCCTGGCGATCACGGTCAGCACCCCATCCGTTCCAGGTGACATCGCGACGGTGCGGCTCGGCGTGCAGAAGACGATCACCTCGATCAATGCGGACGTCCTCGGCACCAAGGAGATCGGTCAGGTCGAGGAGATCTGGTGGAACTCAAGCAAGGACCAGCGGAAGATCCAGGGCTGGATCATCAAGCCGCCGGGCTTCGACCCGGCCAAGAAGTACCCGTTCATCATCGAGATCCACGGCGGCCCGTTCGCCAACTACGGAGACCGGTTCGACGTCGAGAAGCAGCTGATGGCTGCGGCCGGCTATGTGGTGCTCTATGCCAATCCCCGTGGCAGCACCAGCTACGGCGAGGAGTTCGGCAACCTGATTCACCATGCGTATCCCGGCGACGACTTCTTCGATCTGAACTCGGGCGTCGATGCGGTGATCGCCAAGGGGTATGTGGACGACAAGAATCTGTTCGTCACCGGCGGAAGCGGCGGGGGCGTGCTCACGGCGTGGATGATCGGGCACACCAACCGGTTCCGGGCGGCGCTGGCGTTCTATCCGGTGATCAACTGGTATTCGTTCGCGCTCACGGCCGACATGGCGCCGATGGCGGTGTCGAACTGGTTCCCGGGCTTCCCGTGGGACAATCTTCAGAACTACGAGTCCCGCTCGCTCTTGTCAGTGGTCAAGAACGTGAAGACGCCGACCCTGATCATGACGGGTGAGGAAGACTACCGGACCCCGATGTCGGAATCGGAGCAGTACTACAAGGCGCTCAAGATGCTCGGGGTGGAGACGGTGCTGGTCCGGGTGCCGGGCGAGTCTCACGGGATCCGGAACCGGCCCAGTCACTGGATGGGGAAGATGACGACGCTCACCGGCTGGTTCGATCAGCACCGGGCCCAGGCGCCGTAGGGGCAGCTCGACGGGCGGGTGTCTCATTCCGAACACCCGCCTTCATCGATTCACCGAGGATTCATGCTTGAGTCGCTTGCCTCACTGTTCGCGCCATGGGCCGGCTTCTACGCCGATCACACCCGGCTCTCGACCGCCATCACCTATTCACACATCGCCGCCCTGCTGTGGGGCGGTGGCCGGGCCGTCACGGCGGACCTGCTGACGCTGCGCTCCCGCGGCCTGAACGAGTTTCAGGCGGAAGGGCACCTCAAGTTCCTGAAGGGCAGCCATCGCGACGTCCTGATGGGACTCACCGTCGCGGCGATTTCCGGGGTCCTGATGTTCACCTCGGATTTCAAGCACTTCGTCAACGCGCCGGTCTTTTGGGCCAAGATGTCGTCGGTCGCGATCCTGCTGGGGAACGGCGTCTTCCTGACCCGCGCCGAGCGCGGGCTCGACGTGGGCGGCGGAACGGCCGAGGCCGCCTTCGCGCCGGCCCGGCGCCATGCGGCCGTGTCGCTTTTTTTCTGGTTTGCCACCACGCTGCTGGGCTTGTTGGTGTCAACGGCCTGACCGTTCCGGCGTAGTCGACATTTTCCCCGGCGCCCCGCAGTTGCTGCGGCCGGGGGAGCGCGCTATCGTGAGGTGTCGCCCCCACAAAAGAGTCCCCCATGTCGTTCCGCCGCCTGGCTGTGGCCCTGTCACTGGTCCTCGCTCCCGTCCGAGTTGCCGTCGCCCAAATCAAACCTTCGGACACGTTGTTCACGGTCGAACGGTATCTCGACTACGAAACCGCCGGGTCGCCGCGGATCTCGCCCGACGGCAACCAAGTTGCCTTTGCCCGGCGGAGCGTGGACCGGATGAAGGACAGCTGGGAAACGACTCTCTGGATCATGAACGCGGATGGCTCGAACCTCCGGTTCCTCGTGAAAGGGTCTGATCCCGTCTGGTCGCCGGACGGGACTCGGCTCGCCTATCTCGGGCAGGGCGAGCCCGCGGGGACCCAGGTCTTTGTCCGGACGATGGACGCCGAGGGTGCGGTCACCCAGGTCACCCGGGTCGAGCAGACACCGTCCGATGTCAAATGGTCCCCGGACGGACAGTGGCTTGGCCTCGCGATGGTGGTGCCGAGCGGGCCGGAGTGGACCGTCAAGCTGCCGCAGCCGCCGGCCGGCGCCACCTGGACCAAGGCGCCACGAGTGGTGGAGAAGCTGCACGCCAAGGCGGACGGCCGTGGCTGGCTGGTGGCGGGATATACCCACCTCTTCGTGGTGCCGACCACCGGGGGCACCCCGCGGCAGATCACCTCGGGCGACTGGAACGTGGGAGCGCGGGGCACCGGGCTCCCGGCCCAGGTCGGCTGGGACTGGATGCCGGATGGGAAGAGCGTGGTGGTGGACGGGAACGATCAGCCTAACGCCGAGCTGATGCGCCAGGTTTCCAATATCTACCTGGTCGATCTCGCAACACTCGCCAAGCGGAGTCTCACGCCGACCAAAGGATTCTGGACCAGCCCCGCCGTCTCGCCGGACGGGAAGACGATCGCGTTCCTTGGCTTTCCCTTCACCCGGCAGACCTACCGGGTGGCGGATCTTTACTCGATGCCGGCCGCGGGTGGCGCCGCCACGCTCCGGAGCCAGGGTTTTGACCGGACACCGGGCCAACTGATCTGGGCACCCGACAATTCCGGGATCTACTTCACGGCTGAGGATCGGGGCACCTCCAATCTGTACTTCGCCCCGTCCACCGGTCCGATCCGCCAGCTCACGACCGGAACCCACATGGTGAATGCGCCGTCGGTTTCGCGGAAGAACACCGCCGTGGCGATCCGGAGTCATTTCTCGGCGCCACCCGACGTGGTCCGAATCGATCTCAAGAAGCCGTCGCAGATCGTCCAGCTCACCCATGTGAACGATGATATTCTCGCTGGCACTCGGCTCGGCGAGGTGGAGGAGATCTGGTACCGCTCCACCAGCGGGGCGCGGGTTCAGGGGTGGATCGTCAAGCCGCCGTTCTTCACGCCGGACCGGAAGTGGCCGCTCATCCTCGAAATCCACGGCGGGCCTCACGGGATGTACAACGTGGCCTTCAATCCGATGTACCAGAACTTCGCCGCGATGGGGTACGTGACCCTCTACACCAACCCGCGGGGAAGCACCGGATACGGGACCGATTTCGGGAACGCGATCGACAAGAACTATCCGGGCGTCGACTATGACGACCTGATGGCCGGGGTGGACAGCGTGGTGGGCCG
>JAYUZK010000209.1:0-3551 GCA_043751835.1 Gemmatimonadota bacterium
CCCCCGGTCCGCTCGTTCCGGACCGCGAACGGCCCCGACGTCGTGTTCGTGATCCCCATCGACGGCGTCACCTTCCAGCTCGTCCGGAACAGGATCGGAAGGTTGATCCCGGTGTTCCAGTCGAATTCGCTTCCGAACCCGCCGCTGCGCACCCGGCGGATGGTGATCGAGTCGGTCGGGTCCGGGGTGGCCTCGTTCGGCACCTTCACCACATCTTCCCGGAGCCCGGACGAGTCGGCATCGATCAGGCTGACCGAATTCTGCCACTGGAAGCCGCCGATCCGGAGCGGCGTGTTCATCGTGAACCGGCTATTCCGGCTCGACGCCGTGATCTTGAGCGTATCGACCTTGCCGTCGGTCCCGCGGGGGACGGCGACCGTCAGCGGCTGCTTGAAGGCGAGGTCGTTGGTGAAGTTGAGGTCCGGCGACCAGGTGACGTTGGTCCCGAAATCGATCGGCTTGGGCGAGAGCGAGAGTGAGGGCACGGTCTGGGTCCCGCTCCCGTCGTTGACGTTCTGGCTCCGGGTGGCGCCCAGGGTCAGGTTGCCCCACTTGAACTGCTTGGCGAGATTGGCGGAGCTCCTGATCTGCTGGGTGGTGAGCCGCGGATCGATCGAGTTCCGGCGGATGATCGACGAGTTAGTGGAGTAGTCGAGGCTCACGTTGAGCCGCGTCGTGACATCGAAGGTCTGGTTGTGATTCCAGACGATCCGGCTGTTGGTGGCGCCGCCGACCTCCTTGCTCCGCGAAAAGCTGATCGCCCCCCGCATGAACCGGTCGATCCAGCGGTACTGACCCTCGACCCCGAACTCGATGTACCGGTTGGAGAACCAGTCGAACCGGGCCAGCAGGTCGACGTAATCGTTCGGCGCCCAGTAGTAACCAATGTTCTTGATGGTCCGGTTGTAGTTGCGGCTCTGCCGGACGATGTCGTTGAACCCGAATTCCGGAATCAGGATGCCGCTCCGCCGGCCCCGTTTGGTGTCCTGGAACAGGAACGGCAGCCAGGCGATTGGTACGTCCCGGATGTACAGCACGAGAGGGCGCGCCACCATCGTCGAGCCGTTCACCCATTTGAGTTCCTTGGCCATGAAGTGGTAGTGGGACTCGGGGAGATCGCAGCTGGTCACTTCCCGGGCGCTGGCATAGAGCCGCTTGGTGGACGAATCCATCGCCATATTGCCGGTGATCACCCAATTGGCGCCCTGCTGCGGGAACGTGGTCCGGCCGTCCTGCACCAGGCCGCGATCCTCGCATGTGTTGTAGTTCACCGTGCGGCCCACCACCACCGTGCCCTGCTGGAAGAGGTGCGGCTCCCCTTCGGCCTCGAACCGGCAGTCCCCTTCCTTGTAGAAGATCTGCCGCGCCTCGAGCGTCGAACCGGCCCGTTCGGTCATCGCGTTGCCCTGGAGCTTGACCTGCCGGTCGGTCGTGAACACCTGGGCCGAATCGGACCGATATCGGGTAAGGTCGAAACCCTCGAGGTCGAGGAGATCGTCGATGATCGAGTCGGACGCGGCGAAGGTTTGCTTGGGTTGGGTGGGAATGCCCAGACGGCGGGCACTGGCTGTGTCGAGCGGAGCGGCGGACTTCCCGGCCGTGTCACCCGGTGATGCCCGCTGCGGTTGCCCTACTGAGCGCGCGGGGCGCGGCGGGGTCGGCGGCGGGCGCTGGGCCGAGGCGGGTGCGGGCGCGAAAGCCAGGGCGAGGAACACTGCGACCGAGGCGGCCGCCGCCTTGAGCCGTCGCCGGTGAGCGATCACCGCACCGAGGAACCCAACCTCGTAGAGCAGCAGTAACGGGGCCGTCATCATCAGCATCGAGATGATATCGGTCCCCGGCGACAGGATCGCTCCAGCCGCAAACGACAGCACGATGGCGAACCGGCGGAACTTGTTGAGCATCGCCGGGGTCACGACGCCCAGCACGGCCAGCATGATGATGAGCAGCGGCAACTCAGCCGACAGGCCCATCGCCAACACGACCTGCAACACGAAACTGAAGTACTTCTCGAACGTGAAGAGGTAGTCGAACGTGCCGGGCGTGAAGCTCAGCAGCACCTGGAGCGCTTGCGGCACCAGGAAGATGAAGCTCAGGATGGCGCCGGCCAGAAACAAGATCAACCCGGCAAACAGCGCCGGGACGATCGCTTTCTTCTCCCGGGAGTACAGCGCCGGCGAGAGAAAGGCCCAGAGCTGCCAGACCAGCACCGGCGAGGCCAGCACCAGCCCGGTGATGAACCCAATCTCGAGCGTGATGCTCACCAGCTCGGTCGGGCTCTGCACGACCAGATGGCGCCCGTTGAGCAGCGGGAGAATGGGGCCCTGGAAAATGTCGACGAGACGGTAGTGACCGGTGGCCCAGATTCCGATACCGACCCCGACGACCACGGCAACCAGAGCCCGGACCAGCCGGGCTCGAAGTTCCTCGAGATGGTCGAGGAATGGCATCTCGCCAGAGGACCGCGCCATCACCGTGCCAGCCTAGGGTTTCAGCGTCTCGAGCCGGTTCTTCGCCAACTCGGCATCCTCCGACCGGGGATACTCGGCGATCAGCCGCTGATAAGCCGCCCGGGCCCGGGCCCCATCCTTGAGTGCCGTCTCCAGGAGATAACCGATCTTGTAGAGCGCCGTCGGCGCCCGCGGCGACTTCGGGTACCGGGTCTTCAGATCGTTGTACCGGGCCATCGCCGTGTCCGGCGCCGGCGCGTCAAAGGACTCGGCCACGAAGTACATCGCGTCCGGCACGCTCGGGTGGGTCGGATACATCTGGAGGAAATCAAGGAACGCCCGGCGGGCCACCACCACGCTGCCCCGTCGATACTGGTTGATCGCTCCCGTATACATCTGCTCGGCCGAGGCCGGCGGCGCCTGGGTGGTGACCGTCGGCGCCGCAGTGGTGTCAGGGCGAACGGCCGGCGGCGCCGTCACTTGGGCGTCGGCCCGGGCATCAAGCTGAGCTTTCAGAACCGACAACTGGCGCTGGCTCTGCCCACTCAGCTCCTGGATCTGAAGCAGTTGGCGCTGGACGTCGGTGAGATCGACACCCAGACGGGCGTCGAGGACGCGGACCACCTGGCGGGTGCCCGCGAGCGAATCGAGCAACGCCTGTTCCAGGCGGATGATCCGGGCCAGCTCCGCCGCGCGGACCGAATCCTGCCGCGCGGTCTCGGCCCGGAGGACCAGCAACTGCGTCTCGACCCGGCGCACCTGTCCCGGCGTGGCGCATCCGGCCGCCACCGTCAGAAGACCCGCCAAGGCGACGCGGCGCCCGATCACTGCGGCTTCACCAGCTTGTCGGCGCCGGAGAGCAGATCGAACTCATCGCGCCGATTCTTGGCCCAGGCGGCCTCCGTCTGGGCGGGGTCCACCGGCTTCTCTTCGCCGTATGAGATGGTCTCGATCCGGCCGCCGTCGATGCCTTTCGCCTCGAGGTAACGCTTGGCCGCCGTCGCCCGCTTGTTGCCGAGGACCAGGTTGTACTCGTCCGAGCCCCGATCGTCGGTATGGCCCGCGATCCGGATCCGGACCCCCGGATTGACCAGCATGATC
>JAYUZK010000210.1:0-10340 GCA_043751835.1 Gemmatimonadota bacterium
ATAGAGATAGAGGGTCCCTCGGCCGACCCGGGCCTCGATCGCCGCCACGCCGCCTTCGAGGAAGGTCTGTCCCCAGGCCCACCCGCTCCGGAGCGGCGCCCCGCTGGCAAACCAGGCGACCGGCTTGATTCCCCGGGAAGGCCCGTCCGGAAGAATCCGGAAGACCGGGCTTTGGTCGAACATCACGATCGCGGAATCGGCCATGCCAAAGGCGGCCTGCGCGGTTCGGTCGACCGCCACCTCGAGGAGCGAGGCCGGCACGTAGAACTGCTCGCGTGGAAGGGGCCTCACCGCTCCAGCCGGGCTGCGTTCGATCAGGTGGTTCTCGATCGGGAGCTTGAGGTGCCGGGCCAGCGAGGTCGCACTCCCGATCGTCACGATCCGGCCGCCGTTGGCCAGGAACTCGGCCAGTTTCGGGATGGTCGCCTCGGCCGTGATCCGCCCGACCCGGTCCCGATACTCGGCCGGGAGGTCCTCGGGGGCCGCGTCCGGCTGCCGGAGCGGGTTGGTCTCGCCGCCGCCGGCGGGGGGGATCGACCCGGTGACGAACACCAGGACGTCGAACTGCCGGTTGAGATCACCCTCGTCGAGGCGCTTGGCGAATACCAACTCGGTCGGAAACTCGAACCGTTCGAGGATCCATCGGACCCAGCCCGACGGCATCGAGCCGCCGTACCGATCCCAGAGGCCGACCCGAACCGGCGCCACCGGCTGTCCCTCCGGCGCCCGGGCGGCCGCGCGCACCGGGAGCCCGCGTTCGTCCACCAAGGCTTTGAGGACCCGGGTCGAGGCGGGGCCCGCGGCGGCATAGAAATCAGTGGGGGTCGCGATCACCGGAACCTTGGCCGCGAGCAGGCGATTCACCGCGAGATACCCGTCGTTGATCGACCGGCTGATCAGGTACCCGCGGGCGGCCGGGAGCGAGGCGGCAACCGGCGGCTTCGTCAGCGGGTCGGTGATCCTGGCACAGGGGCACTCGAACCCCTCGAGCATCCGGTCATACCGAACCCCCATCTGCATCGCGAGGGTGTAGCCGGCGTTGTCGTAGGGCGCCTTCGGCGGGCCACCGGGGTAGGGGATGTCGTTCGGGTAGTCCTGCGGCTCCATCAAGTCGAGCACGTGGGCGCGGAAGGCCTGGGCGGTCTTGATGACGTACGAACCGGCCGGGTAGGCCTTCCCGCCTGCGGTAAACGACGTGGTGGCGTACTGGATCTCCACGCCAGACTCGGTCAGGGCGTTGACGAATTTGGTGGCCGTCAGGTAGTCGGCCTGGTCGGCCGGAAGGATGTAACCGCGGGGGTCCCGGTCCTCGGGCTTCCGCAGCAGGGCAAAGTACTTGCCGTCGAGCGGCTTTCCGTCCCTGGCCGCCTCGGCCTTCATCCGCTCAACCCGGGTCGGCAGGATGGTCCAGGTGTCCTGGCTGCCCTTCCGGATCGCGGTCTTGCCCATCAGATACATGTCGTAGAGCAGCGGCTCCCGATACCGCGACGCGTAGTCGAGGATGGCCCGGTTGGCGGTGATCGAGTAGTCGATCGACTGCCGAAACTTCCACGGCTGCGGCATGATCGGGAAGGTGCCGTTCCCATTCGCCACCAGCCGGCCGGGGACCAGCGGAATCTCGATCGGGGTCGGGCTGCCGATCGTCTCGGTGAGAATCCCGATCTGATTGTGGAAGTAGGCCGTGGTCCGGAGGCCCCCGTTCCACCAGGTCTGATAGCTCGATGATTCCCGCTGCACCACGCCCGGCTTGCCCTCCACCGCAAACCGGGTGTGCATGGCGTTGCCGACCATGCCGAGTGAGTTGATCAGGATCGGATCGAGATTGTAGTTGTGCGGGTCGCGGAACGGCGGGGCGAACATCACGGCGCCGTCGGGCCCGGTCTGGTGGTGGTTGTACATGATCTGGGGATACCACTCCCGGTACATCACCCGGCTCATGTTCTTCGACTCGGGCATCGCGTTCATGTAGAAATCGCGATTGACGTCGTGCCCGATGTATTTGTGGTAAAGCTTCGGCGGCTCGCTCTGCGTCCGGGTGAGCGGGTCGGCGCGCCGCATGTACCAGCCCGACACCATTTCCATCCCGTCGGGATTGGCCTGAACGACGAGTTGAATCACGTCATCGAGAATTCGGGTCGTCTCCTCGTCGTTCCGCGACACCATCTGATAGACGTGCTCGAGGAGCTGGTGGGCGCCGAGGACCTCGGTGGCGTGGAGGCCACCATCGATCCAGACCACGGCCTTGCCTTCTTGTGCCAGCGCCCGGGCCTGGTCATCGGTAAGGCCCTCGGCCCTCGCCAGCCGGGTTGCGATCTCGCGGTAGCGGGCGAGCTTTGCCTGATTGGCCGGTGAGGTGATGATCGCCATCCATTGGTCCCGCCCTTCGGCGGTCTTCCCGATCGACACCACCGTCATCCGGTCCGATTCCCGATCGAGCTTCGCCCAGTAGTCGGTAAGCTGCGAGTAGGTCGCGAGGTGGTAGTCGTCGCCGATCTCGAAGCCGAACTGCTCCCGTGGCGACGTGATGTGGGTCTGGGCGGCGAGTGCTGGCGCCAGCAGGATCACGGCGATCAGGCCGGCGCGGATCGAACGAAACATCATGAAAGTCCTCTTCTGGTTCCTACCAGCCGGCGGGAAACTCGGCCGGCACGGAGCCGGCCAGGGTCACCAACTCTTTCGCGGCCGTCGCGTAGGGCAGGAGTTTGGCGAGTTCGCCCCGGGCCAGCTTCACTCGGCCTGAAAGGAGTGCCATCATCGGCGACACCCCACCGCCCAGCACGGCCTTCCACGCGACCGGCTCGGCCTCGAGCACGTAGACCGCTTCGGCCAGATCGGCGTCGGTGGCGGCCCGGGCCGCCCGGCAGCCGCCGTGCCAAACGTCGAGAAAGACCGCGGCCAGGCGTTCTCCCGCCGTGCTGGCGACGACCGCGACCGATCCCTCCCAGGTTGCGGCGGCGTCCCGGTAGGTAGCGCTCGCGTTGAGAGCGGCGCCCCAGGCCTCGGCCCATTCGGTGGTGAACGCGGTGATCATGGTCGCCAAGGTAGCCGAGGATGGCCCGGACCGGGAGCCGGTCGTTCGCCTTGAACGCCAGGAAGTCGGGAGGTAATCTTCGTCTTCCGGCGCGGTCGCGCCGGCTCCCCCGCGAGGCCCATGGCTCCAGACTGGACCCTCAACGTCATCGGCCTCCTCTGCGGGGCTGCCGTCACCGGCATGTTGGCGGGCGTGCTGGTGTGGTTCCGGCGGATCTATCGCCATGCCGCGTATCACTGCTGGGCCTGGTCGTGGGGGGCGGCGTCGGTTTACGGCGTGGCAGGCGCGATCTCAATTGGGCTATCCGGCACCGTGGCGCCGACCACCCCGTTGCGAGTGGGGCTGACCCTCGTCGGGCAAATGGCCGGGTACCTCGCCGCGGTGTTCCTGGTCATGGGGACCGTTGAGTTCACCGGGCGGGGGCCGGTCAGGAGGGATGTGGTCCGCCGGTGGGTGCTGGTCGCGCTCATCGCCGGCGTGATCGGGACCTTTGGCTTCATCGGCGAGGGTTACGACGGCTGGCTCCGGTTCCTCGTCCGAGTCGGGATCAAGTCGCTGCTGACCACCGCGGCGTACCTGATTTCGGCCAATCGGCTCTGGCGGCTCCGGCCCCCGGTCTTCGGCATCGGGCACCGGATGCTGGCGGGGGCCTTCTCCCTCTACGGGCTCGCTCAACTCCATTATCTCGGCTACTCGGCCGCTCGAGTGCTCGGCATCGATCCGGGGTACCCGGTGGCCTATTTTACCTTCGCCGACGCCGTGCTCCTCGCCGCGATCGCTCTGGCGACGGTGATCGCCGGGCTCGAGGATCAGCGGGCGCGCACCGAGGCGAACGCCCGTGCGGCGGAGGAAGCCTGGCGGGCTCTTCACCGCCAGGACACCCGCTTCCGCAACCTGATCGAGCACTCCAACGACGTCATCACGATCCTCGACGCCGACGGCATCGTGCGGTACGAGAGCCCCTCGATCACCCGGATTCTCGGATACGGGACGGAGGAGTGCCTCGGCAAGAGCGCATTCGACTACACCCATCCTGATGACCTCGAGGGCGCGTTCCTCGCGCTTCAGCGCGGCGTCCAGAGCGGGGAACCGACCACCCATCGCTACCGGTTCCGCCACAAGGACGGGCACTACGTTCACCTCGAGTCGATCGGCCGGATGGTCGATGAGCCGCCGGTCGGGCAGGTCCTGGTCATCAATTCCCGCGATGTCACCGACCGGGAGCGCCTCGAACGCCAGCTGCTCGAGGCCCAGAAAATGGAAAGCGTGGGCCGGCTGGCCGGCGGCATCGCCCACGATTTCAACAACATGCTGACCATCATCAAGGGCAACGCCGAGCTGGCCCGGACCGCGCTGGCCGGGGGCCGCAGCACGGCATTGGAGATCGAGGAAATCATCGATGCGGCGGACCGGGCGGCGCAGCTGACCCGCCAGCTGCTCGCCTTCGCGCGGCGGCAGGTGGTGGCGGTGGCCGTGATCGATGGCAACGATCTCGTCCGCCGGATCGACAAGATGGTCCGTCGGGTCCTCGGCGAAACGATCGATTTCTCCGTGGTCGAGTCCGCCGGGCCGGTGAGAATCCGGGTCGATCCCGGCCAGCTGGAACAAGTCCTCCTCAACCTGATCGTCAACGCCCGCGACGCCATGCCGAACGGCGGAGAGCTGGTGCTGACGGTCGATCGCGTAGCGACAACTGGGGGCGACACTCCGGTGGCCGGCATCCCGGACGGCCAGTGGGTGATGCTCGCGGTCCGCGATGCCGGCACCGGGATGAGCGACGAGATCCAGGGGCATCTCTTCGAGCCCTTCTTCACCACCAAGCCAACCGGCCAGGGCACCGGTCTTGGACTCGCGACCGGGTACGGGATCGTGACCCAGGCAGGCGGTTTCATCGCGGTCGACAGCGAAGTGGGTCGGGGTTCGACGTTCACGATCTACTTGCCCGAGGTCGAGGCGCCGGTTGCCGAACGGCCGTCGCCCTCGGGCCACCGGAAACTCACCGGCGACGAGGTCCTCCTGGTGGTCGAGGACGAGCCGCTGGTGCGGCATGTCGTGGTCGCCACCCTCGAGGGCCTCGGCTACCGGGTGATCGAGGCCGCGGACGGGATGGAAGGATTGGTGGCCGCCCAGCGCGATCCCGGCCTGATCCAGCTGGTGGTGACCGACGTCGTGATGCCGCGGATGGGCGGCTTCGCCATGGCGGAGCGGCTCCTCCGTGACTGGCCCGGCCTTCCAATCGTGTTCACCTCGGGCTACACCGAGGATCCCATTTCGCTGGGCGCTCTACCCGGCCGCTCCGTGTTCTTGCAAAAACCCTATTCCCCCGCCGACCTGGCGGACCGGGTCCGCCGGTTGCTCGACAGCACCGTCCCGGCCTGAGGAAATCCCGATGACTGCTCCGCAGTTCCCGATCCGGGCGCCCCGCGGCACCGCCTTGTCGTGCCGCGGCTGGCATCAGGAGGCCGCCCTCCGGATGCTGATGAACAACCTCGACCCCGAGGTGGCCGAACGTCCGGAGGAGCTGATCGTCTACGGGGGTGGTGGCAAAGCCGCTCGGAATTGGGACTGTTACCACAAGATCGTGGCGACCCTCCGCCGGCTCGGGAACGACGAGACCTTGCTGGTCCAGAGCGGCAAGCCGGTCGGCGTGTTCAAGACCCACGAGGAGGCACCGCGGGTGCTCATCGCCAACGCCCACCTGGTGCCGCGCTGGGCCACCATCGACGAGTTCCGCCGGCTCGACCAGCTCGGCCTCACCATGTACGGCCAGATGACGGCCGGCTCGTGGATCTATATCGGCACCCAGGGGATTCTCCAGGGTACCTACGAAACGTTCGCGGAGTGCGCCCGCCAATATTTCGGCGGGACGCTCGCCGGCCGGCTGGTGGTGACCGGCGGTCTCGGCGGGATGGGCGGGGCCCAGCCCCTTGCCGCGACGATGAATGGCGCCGCGTTTCTGGGCGTGGACGTCGATTCCACCCGGATCGAACGCCGGGTGGCGAAGGGGTATTGCGACCGGATTTCCCGCGACCTCGACGAGGCGTTAGGCCTGGTGCTCACCGCCAAGGGAGAGCGACGGCCGTTGTCGGTCGGTCTGGTGGCCAACGTGGCCGACGTGGTTCCCGAACTGGTCCGCCGCGGGGTCGCCATCGACGTCCTCACCGACCAGACCTCGGCCCACGATCTCCGCCTTGGCTACATCCCGCGGGGGCTTTCGCTGCAGCAGGCGGCCACCCTTCGCGAAACGGACCCGGCGGGCTACGAGGCCCGGGTGCTCGACTCGATGGTGGTCCATGCCGAGGCGATGCTGGCTGCCCGGAAGGCCGGCGCCGTCACCTTCGACTACGGCAACAACCTCCGCGGTCAGGTGGCCGACCGGCGGGGCATGAAACAGGCGTTCGAGATTCCGGGTTTCGTGCCCGCGTTCATCCGCCCGCTGTTCTGCCGGGGTGCGGGCCCCTTCCGCTGGGCCGCGCTCTCGGGGAATCCGAACGACATCGCGGTCACCGATCAGGCGGTACTCGAGACCTTCCCCGACAAGGAGCCGCTGGCCCGCTGGATCCGCCAGGCCCGGGAGAAGGTCCACTTTGAGGGCTTGCCCGCCCGGATCTGCTGGCTCGAGTACGGAGAGCGGGCGGAGATGGGCCTCAAGTTCAACTGGCTGGTCAGGAAGGGGAAAGTCGAAGCGCCGATCGTCATCGGCCGCGACCACCTCGATACCGGCTCGGTGGCCTCGCCCAATCGGGAGACCGAAGCGATGAAGGACGGGTCCGACGCCATCGCCGACTGGCCGCTGCTCAATGCGCTGCTCAATACGGCGTGCGGGGCCAGCTGGGTGTCCCTCCATCACGGCGGCGGCGTCGGGATCGGCTATTCCATCCATTCCGGGATGGTGTGCGTGGCCGACGGCACCGACATGGCCGACCGGCGTCTCCTGAGAGTCCTCACCGCCGATCCGGGCACCGGCGTCATGCGACACGCCGACGCCGGCTACCAGGACGCGATCGATGTGGCCCGGGAGCGGGGCGTGGACCTCCCGATGCTGGAACGGCGTTAGGCGCCGTGCCGTACCTGACCGGGATCTCGCTGCTCTACCAATGCCTTCCCGAGGGTGGGCAGGCCGAGGTCCATCCGATAGCCGACGCCGCGGTGGCGTGGACCGGGGAGTGGATCGAATGGGTCGGGCCCGCCGCCGAGTTGCCCAGGTCGTTCCGGGACGGCCCGGCGTACGACGCCGGCGGCCGGATCCTGATTCCCGGCCTGATCGACTGCCATACCCACCTGGCCTTTGCCGGCTGGCGGGCGGAGGAGTTCGAGCGGAAGCTCCGCGGCGTGGGGTACCTCGAGATCGCCCGGGCGGGGGGCGGAATCGTCTCCACCGTCCGGAAGACCCGGGAGGCGCCGGCTACCGTTCTGGTGGATCGGTGCCGCGATCATCTGGGCCGGATGCTGGCGCTCGGCGTCACCACCGTTGAGGCCAAGTCGGGCTACGGACTCGACCTTGTGAACGAGCTCAAACTGCTTCAGGTCTACCGCGCGGTCGCCGACGTGGTTCCCCAGCGGATCGTCCCGACGTTGCTGGCGGCCCACACCACGCCGCCCGAGTTCCGGGACCGCCGTGCCGACTACGTCCGCCTGGTAATCGACGAGATCATCCCCGCGGTGGCCGAGGCCCATCTTGCCAGGTTCTGCGATGTCTTCGTCGAGGACACGGCGTTTTCGGTGGAGGATGCGACCGCGATCTTCGAGGCCGGCCGCCGGCATGGCCTGATCCCGAAGCTTCACGCCGATCAGATCACCGACACCGGCGGGGCCGCCCTCGCCGCCAGCGTCGGGGCCGCCTCGGCGGATCACCTGGAACGGTCGAGCGACGCGGGGCTCCAGGCCATGGCGGCGGCCGGGGTGGTGGCGGTGACCCTGCCGCTGGCCTCGCTGTACCTCAATCAGCCCCCGGTGCAGGCCACGCGACTGCGGGAAGCCGGCGTCAAGGTCGCGGTGGCCACCGATTTCAATCCCGGCTCGGCCCCGAGCTACGACCTCCCTTTGGCGATGATGCTGGCCTGCACTCTCCAGCGGATGACGCCGGCCGAGGTGCTCAAGGGGGCCACCTCGTGGGCGGCCGAGGCGATCGGTGAGGGTGCCGTGGTCGGGTCGATCACCGCCGGCCGGAGGGCGGACCTCGTTCTGCTCGACGCCGAGTCGGCCGAACATTGGCTCTACCACTACCGGCCGAATTGCTGCGCGGCGGTCGTGGTCGGTGGCCGGTTTGTGGTGGGTCAACTGGCAGCTCGCTGAAACGTCGCGGGCGTGTCGGATCGACCTTGGCCGCGCCTGGCCATCGTGTCAGTTTGACGCGAGATCCTCTGCTGACCATCGCTCCAAACCGTTGCAAGACCGCGACTTGTCGATCGATCGCCAACCGGCGCACGAGTTGCTTGAGGGGTGGCCGGAGGGCCGAAATGTCTCCGCTTGCGCAGTTGCGAAACGAGCGTCATCTTCTTGGTCCGATTGACGGGGGGCGTGGTCGGCGCGGGAAGGGGCCGACCACGATCAAGCTTTCAGGGTGGAATCCACAACAGGGGTCGTCCGCCGGAGTCCGGTGGGTCGAGGGCGGCGTTGCCCATGTTCGGTTGGGTGTTTCGTTGGCGGGAATTCAGTATCACATCAATTCGGGGGATCGATGAGTATTCATCGCAGGGTCCTGAGACTCGCTGCCGCGGCGTTGCTCGCCGTGCCTGGGCTTTTGCACGCCCAAAGCCGCCAGATCTCGGGTACCGTCACGCGATCCGGGAGCGGCGCGCCGGTTCCGGAAGCGACGGTTTCGATTGCCGGGACGATCACGTCGACTCGGACGGACGCGCAGGGCAAATTCACGATCACCGCGCCGGCCGGCGATGTCCGGCTGACCGTCCGGGCCATTGGCTTTACCCGGAAAGACTTGATCGTGCTGTCGACCAAGATCGCGGCCGACATCGTCCTCGACCAGGACGTCTTCAAGCTGGAAGAAGTGGTCGTGTCGGGCCAGGCGACGACGGTCGAGCGGCGGAATCTCACGACCTCGATCGGCTATGTCTCGGGTGAGGACCTGACCCGGGTGGCGTCCCCCACGATCGAGGGCGCCCTTTACGGGAAGCTCGCCGGCGTCAACATCCAGGGCAACGGCGGCGCCCCGGGCGGCGGTGTCCAGCTCCAGATCCGTGGCAACAACACGATTCTGGGCAACTTCGATCCGCTCTTCGTGGTCGACGGCGTCATCTACTCCAACGCCCGCGTGCTGGGCGGTCGGGCGACCATCGACGACGGCGCCAGCGTCAACGAAGACGATCCGGCCAACCGCCTGGCCGACTTGAACCCGGCCGACATTCAGAGCATCGAGGTGCTGAAGGGGGCGGCCGCGGCCGCGATTTACGGCTCTCAGGCTGCCAGCGGCGTCGTGATCGTCAAGACGATCCGCGGCCTCGCCGGCGCGCCCCGGGTGGACGTGTCCCAGCGGCTGGGAAGCTTCGATCTGCTCCGGGCCTACAAGCCGGGCTGCTTCGCGAGCGTGGCCGACGCGGTCAGCGCCTACGGCGCCAAGGCGACGGCGTTCCTGGCCACCCACCCGCTCACCTGCTACGACCACTACGACCAGATCTGGGGCAAGAACCGGGTCTCGTACGAAACGGTGGCGGACGTCAACGGCGGCAACGAAACCACCAAGTACTTCGTCTCGGCCACCTGGAAGAAGGACAACGCGATCGAGCCCGGTACCGGCTTTGCTCGCCAGGCGCTCCGGGTCAACCTGGACCAGAAGGTGGGCCAGAAGATCAACCTCTCCGTTTCCAGCGTGTTCAACCGGTCGGTCCACAACCGCGGCTGGGGGAACAACTGTAACAACTTTGCCTGCTTCGGCTACGCGGAGGCCTACATCCCGAGCTTCGTCGATCTCCGGAAGCAGGCCGATGGGTCGTACCTCAATCCGGGCACAGCGGGCGGATCGGCTCCGAATTCGAATCCGCTCCAGACGGCTGAGTTCTCCAGGAATGAAGCGGAGACGAACCGGTTCACCGGCGGCGCCACCCTCACGTACAACGCCTACACCACCGACAAGTCGTCGATTCGAGTCATCGGGACCGCGGGCGCTGACTTGTTCAACCAGAATGACGTGCTGTTCTCGCCGAACAACCTGTTCTACGAGGCGATCCAGTCTCGTCCCGGAACCTCGATCGACAACAACGGTCTGAGCCGCCTGATCAACTGGAACGCCAACATCGCTCACACCCTCCGGGTCGGCGGATCTCAGTTCGCCACGACGGCCGGCATCCAGTAC
>JAYUZK010000211.1:0-4705 GCA_043751835.1 Gemmatimonadota bacterium
CCAGAGGAGTATTCAGGCTCGTTCCCCCTGACCGGAGCATCCTGTGGCCCGTGAACTTTCGAATCCCGGCAAAATCCAGCATCACATGACAACCACCGCGTTCATGCTCGACGGCTTCCGGGTCACCCAGAGCCTCGGTGTCGTGCTCGGGATTACCGTCCGCTCGCGCTCGATTTTCGGCCTGATCGGTGCTTCGTTGGAGACCCTTCGGGGCGGCCGGATCAACCGGTTCATCGAGCTCTGCGAGCGAGCCCGCTCGGAAGGCTTCGAGTTGATGCTTCAGCATGCCGAGCAGCACGGGGCAAACGCCGTGATCGCGATCAAGTACGACGCTACCGAGGTAATGCAGGGAGTCTCTGAAGTGCTCTGCTACGGAACCGCGGTCGTGGTGGAACCGATCTAACCGCGTTCGGGCGCGCCGCGGGGGCGCGGGTTCGGTGAGGCCGGTCGCGACCGACGGCGGTATCGTGCGGCTCGTCCTGAACGAGGGTGGATGTGCTGGCACGAGTGCGGGCCGCCGCGATACTGGGCATCGACGCGTATCCGGTCGATGTCGAGGTCGATTTGGCCAACGGGTTGCCGTCGTTCTCCACCGTCGGCCTCCCCTCGAGCGCGGTGAGGGAGGCGAGGGAGCGGGTGACTGCCGCGCTGCTCAATTCCGGGTTCGAATTTCCCCTCAAACGGATTACTGCCAATCTCGCCCCGGCCGACGTTCCCAAAGGAGGCACTGCCTTCGACCTGGCGATCGCCGTGGGCATTCTGGCTGCGAGCGGGCAATGCGAAGGCGGGGCCCTCGACCGGGGTCTGGTGTTGGGCGAACTCGGGCTCGAGGGCGCGCTCCGGCCGGTGCGGGGCGCGTTGTCCCTGGTGGCGTGCGCCAAGGCGGCCGGGGCCGATTGGGTGATCCTGCCGGGCGCCAACGCGGGCGAGGGCGGCTTGGTGGACGGGGTCGAGGTGCTGGCGGCCGACTGTCTCCGAGAAGTCGTTGATCACTTTGCCGGACGAAACAGGCTTGGCCCCCGGGCCGCCGGTCCTCGGCTTCGGGCGGCGGCACCCGGGCCGGATTTCAGCGAAGTCCGCGGTCAGGCGTTGCCGAAACGGGCGCTGGAAATTGCGGCGGCGGGTGGTCACAACCTCCTCATGGTGGGGCCGCCCGGAAGCGGGAAGACCATGCTGGCGCGCCGCCTTCCGGGCATCATGCCGGAACTCACCCACGACGAATCGATCGAGGTGACCAAGATCCACTCCGTGGCCGGGCTGGCTTCGGGTGACGGCCACCTGATCGTGGAGCGGCCGTTCAGGGCGCCGCACCACACGGTGAGCGATGCTGGAATGTGCGGCGGGGGTGCCCATCCCCGACCCGGCGAGGTAAGCCTTGCCCACCGGGGCGTGTTGTTTCTCGACGAATTGCCCGAGTTCCGCCGCAATGTGCTCGAAACCCTTCGTCAACCGATTGAAGATGGGGTGGTCACGTTGTCCCGGGCCGCGTTCAATGTGTGGTATCCCGCGCGGTTCATGCTGGTCGCGGCGATGAACCCGTGCCCGTGCGGTCAGGCGGGGCAGCCGGGCCGGTCGTGCAGCTGCTCGCCCGATCGGGTGAAAGGCTATCGAAGCCGCGTCTCCGGTCCCCTCCTCGACCGAATTGACCTTCAGATCGAAGTGCCGGCGGTTCCTTGGGCCGAACTGGGCCCGGGCCGGGCGGCTGAGCCGAGCGCGGCGGTCCTGGAACGGGTTGCGACTGCCCGGCGGCGGCAACGGGATCGGTTCGGCGGACAAACCTCCGCCACCAACGCCGACCTCCGGGGCGGGGCGATCGACCGGTGGTGTGGTCCGGACCGGGACGGGCGGTCGCTCGTCGGGCGCGCGGTCGAGCGTTATGCGCTGTCCGCCCGGGCCTACGTCCGGGTGCTCAAGGTGGCGAGGACTATCGCCGATCTCGCGGGTTCGGAAACGGTCCGTGGCCCCCATGTGGCCGAGGCGATCCGCTACCGGATCGGGGACCGGGTCAGCGGGGAAGCAGGTCCACCTGCAGCCGGAGCCGGTATTCATCCGGATTGATCCTGCGGCTGGTCGTGGGGTGCGGAAGAAGATCCACCAGCTTGATCTGGTAGGTGCCGTCGGTCCAGCTGGTGGGGAGTGGGGTCGAAACCAAGACCGGGTTGCTGGCGGCCACCCCGAAGACGTTCAGTTCGATCCCGGCGTTTCCCTCGACGAGGCAGGCTGCGTCGATCGGGCACCGGCTGTCGCCGGCGACCCGGCGGAACCCGACGGTCAGTTCGGTGCCCGCAATCCGGGCACTCTGATTGGGCGCCAGTTCGAACTCTTCACCGGCGGCGACCTCGGCCGGGCCGGTTCCGAAGCAGCCGGCGCCGACGATTCCGCAGAGCGCGGCCAAGACTGCCAAGGTTCGCATTGCATTGCCTCCCCCGACTGGGTGGAGCAACGCCCGTACCAGCCACCGAGAGATCTAAGTCCCGCCGGGGCTTGCCGGTCGAGCGAGTGACGGCCTCCCTGTGTGTGAATGACACGTGGCTATTGCACACAGACGGCTCAGGCCGTGCCCAGAACGGCCTGCCGCAGGCGGCGAAGGACCGCGTACTCGAACCGGCCGGTCGGCCGCCAGGCCCGTCGATCGCCTCGGCGTTAGGGCCGGTAAGCCCATCGCCGCAGTTGAGATAGAATGACCCCGGCCGTTTGGCACCCGGACCACGGAGTCAGCCGGCCCGGCGACCAGCCCACTCATCGATCCCAGGTCGCGCTCGAAGTTGAAGGTCCCCAATCCGTCTTGACGAGTTCCCCCGCACCACCACCCTCCGCTTCGCAGCCGTTCCCCGATTCGGTTCGAGCCGTCGATATTACTGCTTGCTCTCGGCGGTGGGGACAATCTGGATCCGATTTGTCATTCGTTGGTCGGCGCGACCATGTCGCTCGCGGGGTTCCGGCGCTGGAGCCCGCGGGCGACCGCCTGGCTGGTCCTCGCAGCGAACGCTCCCGACGTGGATATCGTGGCCGCCATGTTCGGCAAGAACCTCGCGTGGCGGCGGGGCCTCACTCATGGTGCGCCGGCGTTGATCGCCTGGTCGCTGGTCCTGGCGGCACTCTTCGCCTGGTGGGAACGCCGGCGGGGCGGAGCCCCGGATTTCCGGCGTCTGGCGGTGATGGCCGCGGCGGGAGTCGTTTCGCATTCGTTCCTCGACTATCTCAACAACTACGGCCTTCGCTGGCTGATGCCGGTCATCGATCGCTGGTACTACGGTGACGCCCTGTTCATCGTGGATCCTTGGCTCTACTTGGTTTTCGGGATCGGCGTGTGGGCCGCAGCCCGGCGGTGGAGGCGCGGGGGCGCCGAGCCGGCTCGTCCGGCCCAGGCCGCGCTGGCCCTCGCGGCGATCTACATTGGCGTCATGCTGGCGGGAACCCTCCGGGGCCGTACGGTGGTGGCCCGGGCCCTGGGCGGGGCCGCAGACGCGCCGGGCCTCATGGTGGCGCCCGTTCCGATCGATCCCTCGAGCAGGGCCTTCGTGCTCGACGCCGGCGATCGCTATCGCACCGGCCGGGTGGGGCTGCTCACGGGCCGGCTGGTGGAAGGTCCGGCGGTGCTGAAGGGGCAGGATCTCGGCCCACTGCTCACCCGTTTGAGGCAGTCCCAGGAGGGGGCCGCGTTCATCCACTGGAGCCGGCTCCCCGTGGTGGTGCCCGTTCCGGCTCGAGCGACGGTTCGAGTCTACGATCTCCGGTATACGGATGGCTCGGGTCCGTCCTGGGCCGCCATTGAGGTCACCGATCCGGGGCCCGGCAGATCTCGTTGACGAGCCTGGTCAACCGCTCCGCTGCCTGGCGGACCGACCGCTGGGCCTCCTCGATCGTTACCCACGCGAACGAGACCTGCCCTCCGAGCGGCACCTGGGCAAATCGGGCCAGGTCGGCGCTGATCACGACCCCGATCTTCAGATAGCCGCCCACGGTCGGTCCGTCAGGCAGGAGCACGATCGGCTGGCCGTCGTCGGGGACCTGAATGGCGCCGACGGCCGTGCTCTCCGAGGGCAAAGTGGCTGTCCGCCGGGCCTGGACCGGTTCGCCGACGAGCCGCGAGCCCATCCGGTCCGATGCCGGCGACAGCCGGTAGGGAGCCGCCACGATCCGCTGGAAGGCCTCGGCCGCGAAGAATCGTTCCTGCGGTCCCGCGGTAATCCGTACGGCCAGGCCGGCGTCAGGTTCGAGTCGGCAAACGGTACCCACCGCCGGTCGGGAGGCCGCCCCTTGCCCGCAGGGGAGGGCGTCGCCGCCGGCGAGCCGCCGGCCCTGATGGCCGCCCAGTGCCGCAGGGAGGTAGGTGGCCCGGCTGCCTAACGTCACCGGCAGGTCGGCGCCTCCGTCGACGGCGAGATAGGCGAAGCGGCCGTGTGGGTCCGGGGCCAGTCGGCAGTGCTGCCCCCGCCGGGCTGCCAACGTCGTCCAGGGCGCTACTTCGGCACCGTCGAGGCGGAGGGTCCCGACCGCGCCGGTCGCCGCGAACAGGGTATCGGCTTCGAATTCGACCTCGAGGTCTCCGAGGGCAACCTCGATCCCGGCGGCCCCGCCCGGGTTGCCGACGAGGGCGTTGGCAATCCGGAGGGCCGGCCGGTCGGCGGCACCGCCCGGGGGGAGCCCAATCGAACGGTAGCCCGACCATCCGAGGTCCTGCACCAAGGCCAGTCCTCCGGTC
>JAYUZK010000212.1:0-6978 GCA_043751835.1 Gemmatimonadota bacterium
TCCCCGGGGTCGGCGGGTTGGACGACATGCGCCGAGGCACCGGATTCACCTCAAATCAGAATTTTTCCCGCGGGCAGAAGGGGTTCAACGCGAGCGTCAATCTGACCCTGGCCCGGACCCGCCCGGTGGCGGCGGGCCAGACGATTTCGCAGATCCCGAACCGGAGCAACATCCAGCTCAACACCAGCTTCGCACCGACCCAGTTCTGGCAGGTGGCCTGGAGCACCCAGTACGACGCGACCAACAAGAAATTCGAGGCCCAGCAGCTTAACCTCACCCGCGATCTCCATGACTGGCGGGCGACCTTCTCGTTCCTGCGGTCGCCGAACGGCAATTTCTCGTTCTCGTTCCTGGTTACCCTGATCGATCTGCCCGAGATCAAGTTCGACTATCGCCAGAGCACCATTCAGGAGAAGCGCCCATGACACCCACTGTCACGCTCGATGGATGCTCGCTCACGGTGGCCGAGATGGTTCGGTTGGCCCGGATGCCGTCGGTCCGCACCGTGCTCGCGCCCGACGCCGTCGCCGCCCTCGGCCGCTCCCGTCGGGTCATCGACGACGCGGTGGCCCGGGGCGAAACGATGTACGGGATCAACACCGGCTTCGGCAAGCTTGCGAACATCAGGATCGACCCCGCTGCGCTCGATCAGCTCCAGGCGAATCTGATCCGGAGTCACGCCGCGGGCGTGGGTGACCCATTCCCGGCCGAGGTGGTCCGGGCGATGATGTTGCTCAGGACCAACGTCCTGCTGCGCCCCACCAGCGGCGTGCGTCCCGCGCTGGCTCAGGCGCTCGTGGATCTCCTCAACAGCGGCGTGCTGCCGGTCGTGCCGGAGCAGGGGAGTGTAGGGGCGAGCGGCGACCTCGCGCCGCTCAGCCACCTGGCGCTGGCCCTGATGGGGGAAGGGACGGTCACCGCGGACGGGCGGGCGGGCCCGGCGGGCCCAGCGCTCCAGGCGGTTGGTCTCGAGCCGTTTCGTTTCGGACCCAAGGAAGGCCTCGCGTTCATCAACGGGACGCAGGCCCAAACGGCCCTATTGGCGCTCGTGGTCCACGACGCCCAAGTCCTGTGGCGAACGGCCGTCGGAGCGGCGACGATGAGCCTCGAGGCCCTCAAGGGCACGCCGACCCCGCTCGACCCTCGGATCCATGCGGCGCGGCCGCACCGAGGCCAGATTCGAGCCGCGCAGCTGATGCGGCGGCTGCTGGAGCACAGCGAAATCCGGGAATCTCACCGGGAGAACGATCCGCGGGTTCAGGATGCGTATAGTCTTCGTTGCGCCCCCCAGGTACTTGGCGCGGTCGCCGACGCCATTCGTTTCGCTGCCGAGGTGGTGGACGTGGAACTCAATGCCTCGACCGACAATCCGTTGGTATTCGAGAACGGGGACGTGCTGTCCGGCGGGAATTTCCATGGGCAGCCTGTCGCGCAGGCGCTCGACGTGCTGGCTATCGGGCTCACCACTCTGCAGGCCCTCGCCGAGCGGCGGGTGGAGCGGTTGGTGAATCCCGATCTGTCGGGGGGCCTGCCGGCGTTCCTGACCAGCGATCCGGGGCTTCGATCCGGCTTCATGATGGTCCAGATCACGGCCGCGTCGCTGGTGGCGGAGTCCCGGGCGATCGCCTATCCGGCGAGCATCGGGTCGATCCCGACCGACGCCAACCAGGAAGACTTCGTGCCGATGGGGATGGCGGCTGCCTACAAGACCAGGCGCATTCTCGCCAATGCGACCCGAGTGGTGGCGGCGGAGCTGATGTGCGGGGCGCAGGGCCTCGACTTTCTGGCCCCGCTCAAACCCGGCGCCGGGATTCGGGATCTCCACCGAAAGGTCCGGGACTCCGGGTTCGGGATCGCGGCGCTGGGCGAGGACCGCCCACCGGGTCCGGACCTGGAGCGGCTCGCTGCCGGGGTGCTGGCCGGCCGGTTCGACCCGGGCGAGGACCTTGCATGATTGGATGGCTTGCCCAGGTCGTTCGGCCCGGCCTATCTTAGTGCCTTGCAAGACCTTGAAGGGTTCCGCGCCCCTCACACACGAGCCGGATGAACCTCGACAAGCTGAAGGAATCCGCACGTAAATTCGAACAAGGCGGGCAGTGGCGCCAAGCCATTGACGTCTACAAGAAAGCGTTGCGGGAGTTCGAAGAGGGCGGCGAAGGAGTTCTCGACCCTTCGCTGTACAATCGGATTGGCGATCTCGAGATGAAGGACGGCGATTCGAGTGCCGCGATCCGGGCTTACGAGCAAGCGTCCGACCTCTACACCGAGCAGGGCTTCTTCAACAACGCCATCGCGCTCTGCAGCAAGATCCTTCGGGTCAATCCGGCCCGGTCCGCCACCTATCTCCGCCTTGCCCAGCTCAACGCCCGCAAGAATTTCGTCGGCGAAGCGAAACGCAATCTGGCCGAATACCTCGAGCGGATGGCCGCGCTTTACCACCGCGAAGAGGGGATCGCGGCTGTCAAGCTGTTCGCGGACCAGTTCTCCGGTAACCCCGATATTCGTCTCATGCTGGTGGAGTTGCTCCGCGCGAGTTCCCGCGAACAGGACGCAGCCGAGCAGCTGGAGAAGCTGGCCCATGAACTGGAAGACCGGGGCGATGCCTCCGGCGCGCGGAAAACGCGCGAACAGATTGCGGCGATCCGGATCGATGAGCTGCCGCCCGCCGAGAGTGGCGCCCGGGCCGACCCGATGTCCGGTCTGGTCTTCATCGACACTGGGTTCGGCGAGGCGCCCGCAATGGTCGCCTCCGACGGGCCCTCCATGGTGGACGGTCTGGAGATCGTGCGGGACGAGGCGCAGCAGTCCGAGGGGTGGCGTCAGGACACTGCGGTGATCGATGGGCTCGAGATCACCCAGATGGTGACCGGCCCCGCCGACGACGACATGCCGGAACTCCTCACCGAGGACTCGATGGTCGCGGATCTGGAGCGTGCGGTCGTCGGTGGAGATGATCCGATCGACATCGACGCGTATCCCGCCGTTGACCTCGACGAGGTGATGTCGCTCGACGGCGACGGGGTCGTAACAGAGAACGATGCTCCCGCCGACCTGGTGTACATCCCCGTCGATGGCCAAGCCGGCGCCGGCGGGCCCGAAAGGATCGACGACGTCGCGGCCTACGCCAGGGACCGGGCTCGAATGATGTTCGAGATCGGCGACCGGGCCGGGGGCATCGCGGCCCTCGAAGAAGCGCTTCGGCAGTTCGAGGGAACCAGCCGGCTGCAGGAGGCGGTGCGCGTCGCCGATGACTTGATCCGCCTGGAGCCCGACGCGGTCTACCGCTATCAAAAGCGGGTTGAGCTCGCCTACCGGGCCGGGGATCGTGCGGCGATGATCGATGCCTATCTCGGCCTTGCCGATGCGCTCCTTCGCGGCGGGGGCGCGGAACACGCGGTCACGGTCTACCGCCGCGTGGTCGACCACGATCCCGGCAACGAGCGGGCCCGGAGTGCGCTCGCGACGCTGGAGCGCCGCCGTGCCCCGCCGCCGGAACCGGCGCCAGCGCCGGAGCCGACCAGCGATTTTGTCGATCTCGGGAGCCTCATTCTCGACGAACCCCAGGCGCGTGACACCCGGATCCGGGTCGGTCAGCAGGCACCGATCGAGGATGAGGACGCCGCGTTCCGCGACGCGCTGGAGCAATTCAAGCGTGGGATCGACGAGAATATCGACGCCGAGGATTTCCAGGCTCACTACGATCTCGGGATCGCCTTCAAGGAGATGGGGCTGCTCGACGAAGCGATCGCCCAGTTCCAGAAGGCGCTCCGGTCGCCCGACGGCCGGCTCAAGACCTCGGAGCAGCTCGGAATCTCTTTCTTCGAAAAGGCCCGGTACGCCATTGCGGAGGCGGTGCTTCGGCGGGCCATCGAGAGTCTGCAGGGCGGTGATGAAGAGAAGATCGGCTCGATCTACTGGCTTGCCCGGGCCCTCGAAGCCCAGCGCCGCTACGATGAGGCGCTCCGGTACTACGAGCGGGCGCTGGCGTTCGATATCCGGTTTCTCGACGTGGGCGACCGGGTTCAGCGGTTGACCACGGAGGCCTCATGACGGTCGAAGCCCTGCCGGTCTCCCTCGGCACGTTGCAGGCGGGGCTCGGCCTCGAGCTGGAGCAGGTCCGGGCCGAAATCGGCCGGGCGATCGCAGCGGACTTTCCCCTGATCGCGGACGTCAACTCGCATCTCCTCCGGATGCAGGGGAAGATGTTCCGCCCGACGTTGCTGATCCTGGTGAACCGGGCGACGGGTGTACCTGATTCGCGGGCAGTCCGCCTCGCCGCAGCCGTCGAACTCATTCACCTCGCCACACTGGTGCACGACGATTCGGTCGATCACTCGGTGCTCCGGCGCGGGATGCCGACGATCAACTCCCTGTTCAGCCATCAGGTGTCGGTCATCATGGGCGACTATCTGTATTCCCGGGCGTTTATCGAATTGGTTTCGATCGGCGACCTCAAACCGCTCGAGGTGCTGAGCCGGGTCACCAACGAGATGACCATCGGCGAGATGCGGCAGTTATTGGCCCACGACCCCTTGAGCTTCGGGGAGGACAGCTACGACTTGCTGATCCGGGCGAAGACCGCCTCGCTCATTTCGGGGGCGTGCGAGTGCGGCGCCCTCGAAGCGTCTCCCAGGGTCCGCGGCGCCATGGGGCGCTTCGGCAACGCCCTCGGGATGGCTTTCCAGATCATCGACGACCTCCTCGATTTCACCGAGGTCGAGGCGGTGACCGGGAAGCCGACCGGGCATGACCTCCGGGAGCACAAGGTGACCTTGCCGCTGATCTACGCACTTCCGCGTTTCACCCCCGCCCAGCGGGCCGACGTCAACAGTGTGATGGCCGCCCCCGAACCGACGGCCGAGCAGGTCGAGCGGGTCGTGGCCCACGTCAAGGCCGAGGGGGGGATCGAGTACGCCAAGGACCGGGCCCAGCGGTTCGGCCAGGAGGCCTACGCGGAATTGAGCGAACTGTCTGACGGCCCGGCTCGTGATCTGCTTCGGGCCAGCGTGAACTTCGTGGTGGAGCGCCGAAAATAGGATGCCGTCCGGACCCCGACGTCCCCGGTTCTATGCCGTGGTCTTGGCCACCGGCTTCCTGTTAGGCGGCTTTCTGCAGGCCTTCCTGCAGCGGGTTCTGCCGGACAGCCCGGCCCGGACCTTCTTCACGATGGCCGCCCGGGGCGAGTTCGGCCCTGTCAAATTCAATCTGCTGGTGATAGACTTCACTGTGGGTCCGTTGGGGGTTGAGGTGTCGCTCCTCAGCGTACTTGGGGTTCTGATCGCCTATCTGATTGCGCGCTCCCTTTTCTAGTGGGGTGACCATGTTCGGCAATTTGGGTTTTCCGGAAATCATGCTGCTGGCGGTCGTGGTGCTGCTGGTTTTCGGCGCCAAGCGGCTACCTGAAATCGGCCAGTCCCTCGGCAAAGGGATCCGGGAGTTCAAGAAGAGCATAAGCGATGCGGGCGACGCGATTTCCAGTGGCCCTGACGAGCGCGCCCCGGCGTCCCGGCAGATCGATGCCCAGGCTGAGCCCCGGACCTCGAGCGAGCCGAAGCGGCTCTCGCAATAAGGGCCGAAGCGAGGCTGGAAACCGAAGCGGGGCGACCATGAGGTCGCCCCGCTTTTCGTTCGGTGGTGCCGTGGTTTCGCTTCTGGTCAGGGCGTCGTTTGGGCCGCCGTGGTCTGGGCGGCCGTCTTGTAGACGTCCGACCGTCGATCCACGACCTTCGCGGCGTCCTTCAAGGCGCCCAAGTAGGCCTGCACTCGGCTCCGCTTGGCGGCCTGGAGGGCCTGCTGCCGGATGCCCGCGATGTTCTTGGTGAACTCCGCAGAATCGGCCTGGATCCGGTCGAGGGCCTCGAAGAGGTAGACCCCGTTGTCGTTGGCATCCTTGCCGGCCACCACCGGTCGGCTTGCTTCACCCTTCTTGAGCGAGAACACGGTCCCGATCAAGATCGGGGATCCCAACGGAGCCGAGAGCCGGGCGAACGGGCCGACCTCGCGGTACTCGAAGCCCATGGCCTTGGCGCCCTGCGCCAGTGAGGTGCCGCCCGCTACCTGCTTGGACAGGGTCTCGCCCAGCCGAAGCGCCTCCCGGGCCTTCTTGCCGGCTTTTACCTTGAGCTCGACGTCGGTCTTGATGGCCGCGAACGGAGGAATCCCCTCGGCTTGGAGGCTGTCGAGCCGGAACACGAAGTACGAGGATGGAGTTTCGATCACCTGGCTATGCTCACCAACCTTGGCCTGGAACGCCCAGACACCCGCGTCCGGCACCTGGCCGACTTCGGGTACGAAGACCCGGGTGCCCTTGGCGATCGGCCCGGCCCGCCGGGTTACCAGTTTCAGGGCCCGCGCGGCGGTATCGAGTGCCGCCCGGTCGAGTTTCTCGGCAGCGAGCGACTGGAGCGAGTCGGCCATCGCATCCAACTGGTCGCGGTGGGCTCCGGTCACTTCGATCGGGATCAGGACGTGGCGGCCCTTGAATTTGTCGGCCGTGCGGCTGTCCACCTGGATCACATGGTAGCCGAACGAGCTCAGCACGGGCTCGGAAATTGTCTTGAGCGGAATCGACATCGCCGCGATGCCGAACTCGGCCGCCACGGCGGTCTTGGCCATTTCGCCCAGTTCGCCGCCTTTGGCCGCGCTGACGCTGTCGGCCGATTCCCGGCGGGCCACGTCGGCAAAGGGGGCGCCCTTGGCGAGTTCGTCGCGGACCGACCGGGCTCGGGTGAGCGCCGCGGCAGTGTCCGAGGCATTCGTCGTCCGCGGCACATGGAGGTAACTCAGGAACACGCCCGCGGGCCGCTTGAACTCGTCCTTGTGCTGGTTGTAGTACTGCTCAGCCTCCTGGGCGGAAACCGTGGTCGACTGATCGTTCACGTTGGTGGCGGGATCGATCCGCACGAGGCCGACCTTGACCTGCTCCCGCTCGTCGCGATAACGCTCCCACAGCGTTGCGTCGGAAAAGAACACGTCCGA
>JAYUZK010000213.1:0-4081 GCA_043751835.1 Gemmatimonadota bacterium
AAGCTCGACGGTGAGGTGACGGAGTCCCGGGCTGTCGTACGCGGCGACCACCGTCGCCGTCTCCCCATTGTCGTCGTCGAGCACGATCGAGCAGCGCGAGATCTTGAGCCCGTTGGCGATTCGCCGCACGAGCACCTGGAAGATCTCCGCCGGCGAGGCGGCCGTGGCCGCTTCGCGAAGGATATCACCGACCTCGGCTCCTGACCGCGCTTCCTGGCGGGCCGCCTGGAGGGCCCGGCTGTCGCGGAGATGGGCCCGGATCCGGGCCAGGAAGTCGTCGAGCCGGAACGGCTTGGTGACGAAATCGGTGGCGCCAAGACCCAGGGCCTCGACCGACACTTCGCCGGCGGGGGCGCCGGTGAGGACCAGGATCGGAATGTCCCAGTGGGTCGGATGGCGCTTGATGCTCTGGAGCACGGCGAGGCCGTCAACCTTCGGCAGGCCGATGTCGAGGATCAGGAGATCGACCTTGTTGTCGTCGAGGAACTCGATCAGGCCGGCGGCCGTGTAACGGCTGGAAATCCGATAGCCCTCGGCGCCCAGAATGGAACTGAGTGACCGATTGAGCGATTGATCGTCGTCGACGATCAGGACATGGGCGAGGGGCGGATCGGCGTCGGCCATCGGGATTCTAGTCCACCAGCCGGCTGAAGATCTCGGAATCGACATTGCCGCCGGTGAGCACGCAGGCGATCGGGCCGGTCGGCTCGATCTTTCCCGCGATGAGCGCGGCCACCGGAGCGGCGCCTGACGGTTCGACTCGGAGTCCCATTGAGTGGAACAGGAACCGGACCCCGGCCCCGATTTCAGCCTCGGTGAGCCCCACCGCCCGGCGGACCACCTGGCGAATGTAGGAAAACGTGATGGTGCCCACCGAGGGCGGCATCAGACCGTCCGCGAGGGTGTCGACTGCCTCGAACCGGACCGGATGACCCGCGACGAGAGCTGCGCTCAGCTTGGGCGACACGGCAGGTTCGACCCCGATGACACTCCGGGTCACGGGGTCGCCCGCGGCCCGGGCCGCCATGACTGCGGCGCAGGTTCCCGCGACCATTCCGCCGCCGCCTACGGGCGCCACGAATGTGGTCACGCTCGGCTGGTCCTGGAGGATTTCGTAGGCGCAGGTCCCCTGGCCCATGATCACATCGACGTTGTCATAGGGCGCCACCATCACCAAGCCCTCTGCCTCGACCAGTTCACGGCCCCGCTGCTCCCGCTCTTTCCGGGTCGTCACGACGATCTCGGCGCCATGGCGAAGGATCCCCTCCACTTTTACTCGGGGGGCTGTTTCCGGCATCACAATCACCGCCCGGACGCCGAAGTGCTTGGCCACATAGGCTACCGCCTGGCCATGGTTCCCGCTCGAGTGGGTAATGATGCCGCGGGCCCGTTCCTCGGGGGTCAGGCGGGAGATGGCGGTATAGGCTCCGCGGAGCTTGAAGGCACCGATCGGCTGGTGGAACTCGCACTTGAGCCAGACCGGGAAGCCGAAGCGACGGGTGAATTCAGCCGATTCCACCAGCGGTGTCCGGACAGCGATCCCCTTCAAGGCCGCCGCCGTCCGCGCGAGGTCGTCCTGCGTGATCGTCGGAACCGCCGTGGCCGTCATGCTTCGTCTTCCACTTCGACCTCTTCCCCTTCGCCCTCTTCTTCCTTCACCACCCGGGCCACCGCCACGATCGAATCCGCCTCGTCGAGGTTCATCACCCGGACGCCCTGGGTGTTGCGCCCGATCACCCGGATGCCGTCCACCGGCACTCGGATGATGACCCCGCTCCGGGTAATCATCATGAGTTCGTCCTGCGGCTGCACTTCCTTCAGGGCAACACAATCACCGGTCTTGTCGGTGTTGTTGAACGTGATGATGCCCTTGCCCCCCCGCTTCTGGACCCGGTACTCGGCCAGCTCGGACCGCTTCCCGAAGCCCTTGTCGCTCACCACGAGGAGGGTGGCGTCGCGCCGGATCACCACCATGCCGATGAGTTGGTCCTTGTCGTCGAGTTCGATGCCCTTGACCCCACCGGTTGCCCGGCCCATCTCGCGGACATCGCTTTCGTGGAACCGGATGCTCATCCCGCCTCGGGTGGCGAGGACGATGTCGTTGTTGCCATCGGTGAGCAGCACGTCGATCAGCTCGTCGCCCTCTTCGATGTTGATCGCGATGATGCCGTTGGCGCGCGGGTTCCCATAGTCGGAAAGGACGCTCTTCTTCACGGTCCCCTTCCGGGTCGCGAAGATGAGCCAGCGGTTGTCGGCGAACTCGCGGACCGGCACCAGCGCGGTGATATGCTCGTCGGGCCGGACGGCGATGCACTGGATGATCGGCTTGCCCCGGGTGGCTCGGCCGCCCTGGGGAATCTCGTGGACCTTGAGCCAGTAGACCTGGCCCCGGTTCGAGAAAAACATCACGTAGTCGTGGGTCGAGGCGATGAAGAGATGCTCGATCCAGTCGTCTTCCTTAGTGGTCGCGCCGGTGAGGCCTCGGCCGCCCCGGCGCTGGCGCCGGTAGGTCGAGACCGGGGTCCGCTTGATGTAGCCGGTGTGGGAGATCGTGATCACCATGTCTTCTTCGACGATCAGGTCTTCCACCGAGAACTCGGATTGGTCCGGGATGATTTCGGTCCGGCGGTCGTCGCCGAAGTCCTTGACGATCTCCGTCATCTCCTCCTTGAGGATCGTCATCCGCCGGGGCCGTGAGGCGAGAATCCCCTGAAGCTCGGCGATGATGGCGCGGACTTCCTTGAGCTCCGCCTCCAGTTTGTCGATCTCGAGGCCGGTCAGCTTGGCGAGCCGCATGTTGAGGATCGCTTCGCTCTGCTTTTCCGACAGCGTGAACCGCTTCCGCAGTCGCTGGTCGGCCTCGTCGACGTCCTTCGACTTCCGGATGATCTCGACCACTTCGTCGATATTGTCGACGGCGATCTTCAAGCCGTCGAGGATGTGCTCCCGGGCCTCGGCCTGGTCGAGATCATGCTGGGTCCGGCGGACGATGATCTCGTGGCGGTGCGCGATGAAGTGCTCGAGCAGCTCCTTCAGGTTCATCACCTTGGGCTGGCCCTTCACCAGCGCCAGGTTGATCACCCCGAAGGTCGATTGCATGGTGGTGTGCTTGTAGAGCTGATTCAGCACCACGTGGGCGATGGCATCGCGCTTGAGCTCGATGACGAGCCGCATGCCGTCCCGGTCCGACTCGTCGCGAACCGCGGAGATGCCCTCGAGCTTCTTGTCGATGGCCAGTTGGGCGATGTCGCGGGCCAGATTCGCCTTGTTGACCTGGTAGGGCAGCTCGGTGACGACGATCGCCGTCTTGCCGGTCGATTCCTTCTCCTCGATCTGGGCCCGGGCCCGCATCACGACTTTGCCGCGGCCCGTCTCGTACGCTTCCTTGATCCCCTGAATCCCGTAGATGTAGCCGCCGGTCGGGAAGTCAGGGCCCTTGATCATCCTGGCCAGATCGGCGATCGAGGCATCGGGGGTGTCGACCAGATGCTGGATTGCCTGGCAGACTTCCCGGAGGTTGTGAGGGGGAATGTTGGTGGCCATGCCCACCGCGATTCCGCTCGACCCGTTGACCAGCAGGTTCGGAATCTTCGACGGGAGCACCGTCGGTTCCTGGAGCCGGTCGTCGTAATTGGGCTGGAATGCGACCGTATTCTTGTCGATGTCCTCGAGCATCGCCACGGCGACTTTGGTCAGCTTGGCTTCCGTGTACCGATAGGCCGCCGCGGGGTCGCCGTCCACCGAGCCGAAGTTGCCCTGGCCGTCCACCAGCGGATAGCGGAGCGAGAAGTCCTGGACCATCCGGACGAGGGCGTCGTACACCGAAGAGTCGCCATGGGGGTGGTACTTGCCTAACACTTCGCCGACCACGGTGGCGGACTTCTTGTACGCCCGGCCGGGCACCAGACCCAGCTCGTTCATCGCGTTCAGGATCCGCCGATGGACCGGCTTCAACCCGTCCCGCACGTCGGGGAGCGCGCGCGACACGATCACGCTCATCGAATAGTTGATGAAGCTCTGCTTCATCTCGTCTTCGATCGGGCGGGGAAGAATGCGCTCGCGCGAGTTGGGTGCGGTCATG
>JAYUZK010000214.1:0-4908 GCA_043751835.1 Gemmatimonadota bacterium
CTTTCCTCTTGATCGAGCGAATGGAGGTGGGACGCGCCCGACACTTCGGTCATGCCGTAGCCCTGGATCACCCGGCAGTGAAGCCGGTTGGCCACGGCCACTTCCACGTCTCCGCCCAGCGGGGCTGCGCCCGACATGATCCACTGAAGCTTGGAGAGATCGTAGTTCGCGACCGATGGGTGTTTGGCAAGGGCCACGACGATCGGCGGGACCAGCGGCGCCATGACCACCTCGTACTTGGCAAGCGCCGCCAGGAACGACTCGATCTCGAACCGGGCGATCACCACCAGAGGCGAGCCACGCCAGAGTGCCGCCAGCAGGATCAGCACCAGGCCGTAGATATGGAAGAATGGGAGTACCGCGATCAACGTTCCTTGGAGCCCGGCCTGAATTGACAGGAACTGGTGGAGCTGCGACACCAGGTTGTCGTGGGTCAGCATGACGGCCTTGGGTTTCCCGCTGGTCCCGCTCGACCAGGGGAGCGCCGCGAGATCGCGGAGCGGGTCGATGGTCACGTTGAGCGGGGTCACCGGGTCGTGCAAGAGAGCGTCGTAGCTGGTGGCGCCGGCTCCGTCTCCCAGACAGAAGACCTCCGCCACACCCGCGCGTCGAGCGCCGTCCAGCACCCGATCGAGAAGCGGCGGCACCGTGCAGACAAACCGGGCTTTGGTCTCGCCGAACTGGCTCGCGAGTTCGTCCGCGGTGGCCAGCGGATTGATCGTGGTGGGGGCGCCGCCGGTCAGCCAGACGCCGATCAGGAGTTCGGCGTATTCCACCACGTTGGGGGCAACGATCCCGAAGATGTCGCCCTTCTTGAAGCCCCGTCTGGCCAGGGTGCTGGCGATCTTGCGGGCGTGGTCGGCCACCTCGCCGGCGGAGACGTGGCGGTCGGTGGCGGCGTCGATCAGGGCCACGCGTTCCGGCACGGCGTCGAGCGTTGCGAGCAGCAGGGTTGCGACCGACTGTTTCCGGTAGTCGAGCGGCGGACAGGGGCTCCGGAAAATCATGATCGCGATCCTTTCTCAGCTCTCGACATAGTCGAGGTCCTTGCCATAGGTCTCGTCGATGCCGGCGAGCGACAGATAGGCGATGACCAGGGTCGCGGAGCCGACCGCCACGGCGCTCCCGGGAATACCGAGGGTCGACTTCAGGGCCTGGAATGCGATCGTGAGCGGCACCACGGCGCCGCGGACGAAATTGGGCGCGGTCGAGGCGACCGTGGCCCGGAGGTTGGTGCCGAACTGTTCCGAGGCCACCGTCACGAACACTGCCCAGTACCCGCCGAGCGAGCCCAGGCCGAAACAGGCCAGGTAGAACGCCCGGAGGGAGATGGGGCCGGTCAGAAAGTAGTTGGCGATGGCCACGGCGGTGAGGGAGATGAAGAGGGCCAGGACCTTCCGCCGGCTCTTCAGCAGTTGGGAGAGGACTCCGCTGACCAGATCGCCGATCGTGGCGCCGATGTAGGCGAACAGCACGGCCCGTCCCGCGACAGGGGCTGGATCGAGGCCGAGCGCCTTGCCGATCTCGGGGGAGAAGGTGACCAGGGTCCCCATGGTAAACCAGGTGGGGAGACCAACGAGTACGACCGCGAGGTACTTCCGAGCCCGGGCCGGACTGCCGAAGAGAAGGAGGAAGTTGCCCTGGCCAAGCTTCTTGCCCTTGATCGACGTGAACATGCTCGACTCCCGAACGCCGATCCGGAGGGCGAGGAGCGAGAGGCCGAGCCCGCCACCGATGAAGTAGGCGATGCGCCAGGGGAAGAGGTCGCCCACGAGGCCGGCCGCGACCGCGCCGAGGAGCCCCAGGCTCGCCACCACCGTGGTGCCGTAGCCGCGGCCTTCCCTGGACATGATCTCCGCCACCAGCGTGATGCCGGCGCCGAGTTCTCCCGCGAGGCCCAGTCCGGTGGCGAAGCGGAGCCAGGCGTACTGATCCACGGTCTGCACCATCCCGTTGGCGATGTTCCCGATCGAGTAGATCAGGATCGAACCGAACAGCACCGCTCGGCGGCCGACCCGGTCCGCCATGATGCCCCAGAAGATGCCGCCCAGGAGGAGGCCGGTCATCTGCATGTTGATGAGGTGGACGCCGGTCGGGAGGACGTCGGCCTGGGGTACGCCGAGATCGACCAGACTCTTCACCCGGAGGGTGCTGAAGAGGAGGAGGTCGTAGACGTCGACGAAATAGCCGAGCGCGGCGACGAGAACCGCCAGGTGGATGCCGCGTCGATCGGAAGAGGTCACATCGTACCGGGTGCGGGGAAGGGTGGAGGCCGGTTACTCGGGGCTCTCGAGGGGTTTGGCGGGAGGCATTCAATAGAATATCGCCGGAAACGGTACCGGCATAGGTGCGAACGGGCTCAGATGGGTCAGTCCTGCCAAATGACGCGCCGTGTTGCACTTCAAACTTGATGTCAGACGGCTACGAGGCCGGGTCGTCGCCCCGGGGCGTGGTGGCGGCGTCAGCCCCCAGCTGCATCTGACCGTTCCGGGATTCCCGTCCTGGCTATACTAGGGCATGCCGGCCGTTTCCCTCTCGAACGTTACCCTGGCCTACGGGGCCACCCCGGTCCTCGCCGACATCTCCCTGGACCTGGCCGCCGGGCAGACCCACTCCCTTTTGGGCCCGAGCGGTTGTGGCAAGTCCACTCTCCTCCGCGCCCTCACCGGCCTGCTGATCCCGACCAGCGGCCAGGTCCGGGTGCTGGACCGGGCCGTCGAGCCCGCCACCCGCCCCGCCCAGCGGCTCGCCAATCACGCCGCGGGCCTGGTGCTCCAGGACGGTGGCCTCTTTCCGCACCTCACGGTGCGCGACAACGTCATCCTTCCCGCCACCCTGGCCGGCTGGCCGGCTGACCGCAGCGAACCTCGCCTCGCCGAGCTGGAGTCGCTGCTCGGCCTCGACCCGGGGTTCCGATTCCGCTGGGTCCGCTCCCTGAGCGGGGGACAACGGCAGCGGGTGGCACTGGCCCGGGCCCTCTTCCTCGACCCGCCGCTCCTCCTGCTCGACGAGCCCCTCTCGGCGCTCGACCCTCTGAGCCGGACCGAGCTTCAGGATGAGATGAAACGGATGTTCCGCTCCCTGGGCAAGACGGTAATCCTGGTGACCCACGACATTCCCGAAGCGCTCTACCTCGCGGATACCGTCACGCTCCTGGACCGGGGCCGGGTGGCCCAGCACGGCCCGGCCGAGCTGCTGGTCCGCCATCCCGCCTCGGAGTGGGCCCGGACCTTCCTCGGCTCTGCCGTGCCGCGTTGGCGTGCCATCCTCGGCATCGTGGACGCCGGGAAGCCCGCATGAGCGCGCGGACGGCCGTGTGGATGGGCCTGGCGCTGGCCACCGGATGCGGGGCGCCGGCCCGGCCCGCCGTGGGGGTCGGATCGCTCCGGGACATCGAGGGACAGGTGCTCGGGGAGTTGATCGCCCAGACGGTGGAATCGGCCGGTGAGGTGCGAGTCGAGCGGCGGCTGGGCCTGGGCGGCACCGGAGTGGTCTTCGCCGCGTTCCAGGCGGGGGACATCGACCTGCTCCCGGAGTATTCCGGCACCCTGGCGGACGTACTGCTCCACCAGCCCGGGCTCACCAGCTTCGAGGCCATCCGCCGGGGCATCGAGGCCGGAGGCCACCAGGTGATCGGCCCGCTCGGCTTCAACAACACATACGGCATCGGCATGAAGCGGGCGGTGGCATCGCGCTACGGTCTCCACCGGATCTCCGATCTGCGGGGACGGCCCTGGCGGGGCGGGGTCACACCCGATCTCCGCGAGTCGGTCAACGGCCTCAACACCATGATCTCCCGCTACGGACTGTCGCTCGGCACGGTGCGGACCATGGAGCACGCGCTCAGCTACGTGGCACTGGCCCGGGACGAGGTGGACTTTGTTGATGTCTATACCACCGATGCCACGATCCGGCAGCAGGACCTCGTGGTGCTCGAGGACGATCTCGGCGTCTTCGTGCGCTACGAAGGGCTGATCCTGGCACAGGGTGGCTTCGCGGCGCGGTATCCCCGGTCCTGGGCGGCGCTCCAGCAGCTGGTGGGACGGCTCTCCGACACCACGATGACCCGGCTTAATGGTCGCTTCGAGCTGGAGAGAACTCCACCGTCCACCGTGGCCGCCGAGTTCCTGGCCTCCCTCGGCATCGGGGCGGCGACTCGGGTGGCCGATGCAGGGCTGCGCCGAAGCACGCCCTGGGGCCGGCTGACGCTGGAGCACGTCGGACTGGTCGCGATCTCCCTGGTCATGGCCCTGCTCATCGGGCTCCCCCTGGGGTGGTGGGCCAGCCGCGACCCCACGGTGGCCAAGGGGGTGCTTTCGCTGGTGGGCGTGGTGCAGACCATTCCGGGAATTGCCCTGCTGTGCTTCTTTATTCCGCTGTTCGGGGTCGGCTGGCAGCCGGCGGTGTACGCTCTGGCACTCTACGCCCTGCTGCCGATCGTCCAGGGGGTAATTACCGGGCTGGGCCAGATCGACCATGGGCTGCGGGACGTGGCGGCGGTGCTGGGCATGACCGACCGGCAACGCCGCCGCCGGATCGAGTTGCCATTGGCGGCACCAGCCATGCTGGCGGGCATCCGGGTGGCGGCGGTGATCAACGTCGGAACCGCGGCGCTGGCCGCGCTGATCGGGGCAGGGGGGTATGGCACCCTGATCGTCACCGGCCTGGCGCTCAACGACTGGCGGATGGTGATGCGGGGCGCGCTGCCCTCGGCGCTGCTCGCGGTGCTGCTGCACGCCCTCTTCGTGGCGGTCGAGACCCGGGTCTCGCGCTGGCGGCTGGCGCCCTGAGTAGCCGTACCCCGGTTTGGCACCCCGGCAGCCATTCCGGCCGGGTAGCTGTCAGACCCGGCGTGAGCAATCCTCTGCGGCACATTCGCGCCTGGCCGGCAGCCCTGGTTCTGACCGT
>JAYUZK010000215.1:0-5396 GCA_043751835.1 Gemmatimonadota bacterium
GTCCTCTACGAGGTTCTCGACACCGAGGCCCTCTGCCAGCGGCCCCGCTACGCCGAGCACTCGCGCGGCACGTTCGACCAGATCATCGAGACGGCCGATCAGCTCGCCGTCCGGTACTTCGCCCCCCATTGGAAGACCGTCGACGAGCACGAACCGACCTTCGATGGCGAGCGGGTCATGATGCACCCCGCGGTGAAAGAAGCACTCGATGCGTATATCGAGGCGGGGTTCATGCTCGCCGGTCAGCCGGCGGAATACGGCGGGCTCCAGCTCCCCTGCGTCGTCGAGAAAGCCGCCTTCGCCTTCTTCAAAGCGGCCAACATCGGCTCGGCGGCCTATCCGTTGCTCGCCAGCGGGGCCGCCAACCTCATTCTGGCCCATGGCAGCGCCGACCAGATCGACCGGTTCGCCCGCCCGATTCTCGCGGGCCGTTTCATGGGAACGATGGCCCTGTCCGAAACCCAGGCGGGTTCGTCGCTGGCCGACATCACGGCGCGGGCCGTGCCGCAGCCGGACGGCACGTACCGGCTGTTCGGATCGAAGATGTGGATCTCCGCCGGCGATCACGAACTGTCCGAGAACATCATCCATCTGGTGCTGGCCCGGATCGAGGGCGCCCCGGCCGGGGTTCGGGGCATCTCGCTCTTCATCGTTCCCAAGTACCTGGTGGCGGACGACGGTGCCCTGGCCGACCGGAACGACGTCTGTATCGGCGGGCTCAACCACAAGATGGGGTACCGCGGCTCGGTTAACACGGTGTTCAATCTGGGCGAAGGAAAATTCCGTCCCCTTGGTGAGGCGGGCGCCGTCGGCTATCTCGTCGGGGCCCCGCATCAGGGTCTTGCCTGCATGTTCCACATGATGAACGAGGCCCGAATCGGCGTCGGGCTGGGGGCCGTCGTTCTCGGCTATCGCGGCTACCTCGAGTCGCTCGAATACGCCCGGACTCGACCCCAGGGCCGTCGTCCCGGCGCCAAGGATCCGACCACGCCCCAGATTCCGATCATCGAGCATGCCGACGTTCGACGGATGCTCCTGGCGCAGAAGGCATTCGTCGAGGGCGGCCTGGCACTCACCCTGTATTGCGCCCGTCTGGTAGACGAGGAGCGGACCGGCTCGAGCGAGGAGGCGCGGCGCCATGCCACCCGGCTGCTCGACCTCATCACGCCAGTCGCCAAAGCCTGGCCCAGCCAGTTCTGCTGCGAGGCCAACAGTCTCGCGATCCAGGTCCTGGGTGGTTACGGCTACAGTCGGGAGTATCCGGTGGAACAGCTCTACCGCGACAACCGGCTCAATGCCATTCACGAGGGAACCGATGGCATCCAAGCCCTCGATCTCCTTGGACGGAAGGTGCGTCAGGAGGAGGGACTCGCCCTGAAGCTGCTGGTGGACCGAATGCGCGGAGCGGCCGAGGAGGCCCAGGGCATCGCCAACGATGAGCTGCTCTATCTCGGAGATGGTCTGGCCGCCGCCGTGGATGCCCTCATCGAGACGACCAGCCACCTGGTGTCCTCAGTCGACCCGGAACGCGGGCTGGCCAACGCCTTTGCCTATCTGACGGTGTTCGGCCACACGGTAGTGGCCTGGCTCTGGCTCGAGCAGGCCCTGGCCGCGCAGCGGGCGCTCGACGGCGGCGAGGCAGGCGAGGATGAGTCGTTCTACCGGGGGAAGCTCCAGACGGCCCGATATTTCACGACCTGGGTTCTGACCCCGACCCGGACCACGCACGACCTCCTGCGCCGGCTCGACGACACCGCCTTGGCAATGAGCCCCAAGTGGTTTTGAACCCTTCCTAACTTGAGCCGCCACCGGAAGTTGCGGGCGCGGGGCTGGTTGAATCCGGGCGGGGTCATTGTTAGATTCGTTTCGGCGTTCGTGAAATATTTCACGAACTCGGTTCCTGCCGAACAGAACGCACCAGACATCGAGATCGATTCATGCTCCGGTCGTATGTCCCCATCCTCGTGTTGATCGCCTTCGTGGTGGCCAATGCGATCCTCATGCTCGGCGTTTCCCACATTTTTTCCAACTACCGCCGAACCGCGGTCAAGATCGCCCCGTACGAGTCGGGCATCCCCGTGCTCGGTAACGCCCGCGAACGTTTCTCGGTCAAGTTCTATCTCGTGGCGATGCTGTTCATCGTCTTCGACATCGAAGGCGTGTTCATGATTCCGTGGGCTGTGGCGTTCCAGCAGCTCAAGGATATGGCGGGCCTGCTGCTGCTCGAGATGGTCGTGTTCATCGCGATCCTCGCGGCAGGGTATGTCTACGTCTGGAAGCGAGGCGCATTCCAATGGGATTGACGCTGCCCACTGATCCTTCGACGGCCGAGATACCGGGCGTCTCCCCCAACTGGCTCACCACCAGGCTCGACTTGCTGGTGAACTGGGGCCGGGCCAATTCGCTCTGGCCAATGCCGTTCGGCACCGCTTGCTGCGCCATCGAGTTCATGGCGACCGCGGCCGGCCGCTTCGACATCTCGCGGTTCGGGATGGAGCGGATGAGCTTCTCGCCCCGGCAAGCGGACTTGCTGATTTGTGCCGGCCGGCTGCCGTTCAAACTGGCTCCGATCATCCGCCGGGTCTGGGACCAGATGCCGCAGCCCAAATGGGCGATCTCGATGGGCGCTTGCGCCTCGACCGGCGGAATCTTTGATACGTACGCGATGGTGCAGGGCATCGATACGATCATTCCGGTCGACGTCTATGTCCCCGGCTGCCCCCCGCGGCCTGAAGGCCTGCTATACGGCATCATGCTGCTGCAGAAGAAGATCAAGGCGGAGTCGATCGCGGACCCGACGCTCCGACAGGAGTTCCTGGCTAACGATCAGGGCTTCTTCCTTCCGCCGGACAAGATCGACGAAATCTCCGAGCCGTTCGGGAACTCGGTCCACCAGACCCGCTCCGCATGACCACGACCATGCCGGCGCCGTCGCTCTCGGTCGAGGCGCTTCGAGCGGCCTTCGGGACCGCGATTCTCAACCACAAGGTCTCCTGCGGCGACACCATCGCGTGGGTCGATCGGCGCCGCGCCCATGAGATCCTCGCCTGGCTCAAGACCACGCCGGGTCAGGACTACAACTACCTCACCGACGTGACCGCCGTCGACTACCGCGACCCGGGTCAACCGCTCGAGGTGTCCTACCAGCTGCGGTCCCTCGGACGGAAGGTCGATCTCCGGATCAAGGTGCCGCTCGACAAGACCGGACCGCTGGAGGTCGATTCGGTGTCCGATCTCTGGCGTGGAGCCAACTGGCTCGAGCGCGAAGTGTTCGACATGTTCGGCGTCACCTTCGCGGGCCATCCCGATCTCCGACGGATTCTGATGTGGGAGACCTACGCTGAAGGCCATCCCCTCCGGAAGGACTTCCCGCTCCGCGGCAACTTTACCCGCGCCGAACAGACCCGGCAGGCCCTGGCCGCCAACCCCGAGGCCAATTACTCGATCGAGGAACTCTCCATCGCGGATGCGTTCAGCGAGCTGCCCGAGGACATGAAGCGCCGCCTTGCGGCCGGCCAGCGGGGGGAATTGGCATGAGCACCCGTACGCTCGAAATGGCGTTGTCGACGCCGGGCCTCGACCCCCAGGGTCGGCCCAACCGCCTCCCCCTGATGGCTGTCAGCGGCGCCTCCGACGACGAATTCGGGACCGAGCACATGCTGGTCAACATCGGCCCCCAGCATCCGGCGACCCACGGTGTGCTCCGGCTGGTGCTCGAGCTCGAAGGCGAGACGGTGGTCCGCTGCATCCCGCACATCGGGTACCTCCATTCGGGGTTCGAGAAGCTGGGGGAGTATCGCCACTACAATCAGATCATCCCGCTCACCGACCGGACCGACTACCTCTCGCCGATGGCCAACAACGTCGGTCTGGCGCTGGCGGCCGAAAAGTTGATGGGGATCGGGATCACCGAGCGGTGTCAGGTCCTCCGGGTGATCGCCTGCGAGATGAGCCGGATCATCTCGCACCTCGTCTGGCTCGGCACCACCGGCATCGACCTCGGCGCCTTCACCCCGTTCCTCTGGTCGTTCTACCAGCGGGAGCGGATTTACAACCTTCAGGAGGCATGGACCGGCGCTCGCCTGACCACGAGTCTCACCCGGGTCGGTGGCATGATGGCCGACGTCCCCGAAGGCTGGGAGGCCGGCCTTCGCGACTTCTGCCAGACCTTCCCGAAGACGCTCGACGAGGTGGACACCATGTTCACCCGGAATTCGATCTGGTGCGGCCGAACCCAGAACGTCGGCGTGCTGTCCGCCGAGGACGCGATCAACTACTCGCTCTCGGGCCCGATGCTCCGGGCGAGCGGCGTCACCTACGACGTCCGGAAGGATCGGCCCTATCTCGGGTACGATACCTACGACTTCGACGTCCCGGTCGGCGAGCATGGCGACATCTACGATCGCTATCGGGTCCGTCTCGAGGAGATGTACCAGTCGAACCGGATCCTGGAGCAGGCTCTCGACCGGCTGGCCCGCCTCAAGGGCGCTCCGCTCAATACCGATGACCATCGCGCCATTCTGCCGCCCAAATCCCGGGCGATGTCGGACATGGAGGCGATGATCCACCACTTCAAGCAGGTGATGGAGGGCATCCCCGCGCCCGCCGGCGAGTCCTACCTGGGGATCGAGAACCCCAAGGGCGAACTGGGCTATTACTTCGTGTCCGACGGGACCGCCAAACCGGTTCGCTGGCGGATCCGGCCGCCGTCGTTCCTCAATCTGGCCTGCCTGCCCAAGCTCTGCGAAGGCGCGCTCTTGTCCGACGTGATCGCGATCAACGCGAGCATCGATATCGTCATGGGAGAGATCGACCGATGAGCGGCACTGCGCACGCTGCCCACCACGAGGCGCCGCACCAGCCGGTCTTCGTGGGGAAGGTGAAGGCCACGCTGGAGGACCTCTTCCCGAAGTACCCGACCAGGATGGCCTGCCTGCTGCCGGCCCTCTGGATGGTCCAGGAAGAGCGGGGGTGGATCTCGGCGGATTCGATCGCCGAAGTTGCCGCCGTGCTCGGCCTCACGCCCGCCTATGTCCGCGGCGTCGCGACCTTCTACACGATGTACCATCTCCACCCCGTCGGCCGCCACTTCATCCAGGTCTGCGGCACCTCCCCGTGCCATCTCTGCGGCTCGGACGAGGTCATGAAGGCGATCCTCCAGCAGACCGGCTGCGTCGAACTCGGCGCCACCAGCCCGGACGGTCGTTTCACCGTCGCCGAGGTCGAATGCCTCGGGGCGTGCGGATTCGCCACCCCGATCCTGGTCGGCGACGATTTCCACGACAGCGTCACCCCGGAGCGGGTGCCCGGCATTCTCGCGAGGTACCCGTAATGGGCTATCCCCACCCATCGCATCCGAAAGAGACCGTCGTCCTTTCGACGTACTTCGGCGACGC
>JAYUZK010000216.1:0-4992 GCA_043751835.1 Gemmatimonadota bacterium
CAGAAGAAGTGAGCGGCGCCGGGTCATAGACCTCCATAGTTAGTGGTCCGGGCCGGTTCTGTCCACCGTAGAAAGGCCGAAAATGGCCTGTGCAGAGGATACCAGGGCGTAGTATTTTCCCGCGGCCGCCCCTCCGGGTGGTTTTCGGCACCCTTGGCGAGACGATCCATGCTCAAGACGACTCCGTTTCATGCCCGGACGGCGCCCCTCATTCAAGGCCAGGCCTGGCGCCGCTGGTCGGGCTTCACGGTGGCGAGCGCCTACGAACTCCTGCCCGATCGCGAGTACACCGCCGTCCGGAATTCGGCCGCACTCTTCGATATCTCGCCGCTCTGCAAATACCGACTGCGGGGCCGGGACGCGGGCCGGCTGCTCGATCGGATGGTGACCCGCGACGTGACCAAGTGCCGCGTGGGCCAGGTGATGTACACCCCGTGGTGCGATGCGCACGGGAAGGTGATCGACGATGGCACCGTGAGCCGGCTGGGCGACACCGAGTACCGCCTGACCGCCGCGGAGCCGAGCATCCGGTGGCTCCAGATGAACGGCTTCGGGCTCGAGGCGACGATCGAGGATGTCTCCGACCGCCTCGGGACGCTCGCGATCCAGGGTCCCTTGGCGCGGACCATTCTGAACCAGGTGGCCGAGCCCACGGTCGAGGGGCTCAAGTATTTCCGGGTGATGCCGGCCCGGATCGGGGGGGTGGCCGTCGAGATCTCCCGGACCGGCTACACCGGCGACCTCGGCTACGAAATCTGGATCCCCGCGGACGGCGCGGTGCGGGTGTGGGACGCGCTGATGGCCGCCGGCGGCAACTATGGTCTCCTTCCGGCCGGGATCTGGGCCCTCGACATCGCCCGGATCGAAGCCGGCCTCGTGATGGCGGATGTGGACTACCACTCGGCCCACCGGGCCCTGATCGAAGACCAGAAATCGACCCCGCTCGAGCTGTCCCTCGATTGGACCATCAACCTCGACAAGGGGCCCTACAACGGGAAACAGGCTCTGGTGCGCGAGCAGGCCGCCGGGCCGGCCTGGCGGTTCGTGGGGATCGAGGTGGACTGGGAGTCGTTCGAAGCGCTCTATGCGGCCCACCACCTTCCGCCGTCCCTCCCGACGGTGGCGTGGCGGAGCAGTACACCGATCTACCGGGACGGACGGCAGATCGGCTATGCCTCGAGTGGCTGCTGGTCTCCGTTGCTGAAGAAATACCTCGCCCTCGCCCACATCCGGGCTCCCCATTTCGCCCCGGAGACCCGGGTCGAGATGGAGGTAACGGTGGAGCACCAGCGCCGGCGGGCATCGGCCACGGTCCGGAAGCTTCCGTTCTTCGACCCCCCTCGGAAGAAGGCCTGACATGGCGACCACTTCCTGGGACGCGATCATCATCGGCGGCGGCCACAACGGGCTGGTGACGGCCGCCTACCTGGCGCGGGCCGGCAAGAAGACGCTGGTGCTGGAGCGGCGGCACCTCATCGGCGGGGCCGCCGTCAGTGAAGAGGTGTTCCCCGGTTTCACCTTCTCGGTGTTTTCGTATGTGGTGAGTCTGCTCCGGCCCGAGATCGTCCGCGATCTCGAGCTTCCCCGGCATGGACTCCACATTCTCCCGCTCGAAAGCACCGTGACGCCGCTGCCTAACGGCGACTACCTGGCCGGCTGGGGGGACCCCGATTTGACCCGGCGTGAGGTGTCGCGCCACTCGCCCCGGGACGCCGAGACGATGGTCGAGTTCGGGCGACTGATGCACCACATGGCGATGGCGGTCAAGCCGATCCTCGGGATGATTCCGCCCGATCCGACCTCGCTCGCGCCGAGCGATCTGGCCGGAATGCTGAAGCTGGGCGGCCACATGCGGTCGCTGGGCCCCGAGAATTTCCACGCGCTCTACAAGCTCATGACCATGAGCTCGGCCGACTATCTCGACGAGTGGTATGAGTGTGATCCGCTCAAGGCCACCAAGTCGGCGAGCGGAATCATCGGGACCTTCCTGTCGCCCCGTTCGCCGGGGTCCGCCTACGTGCTGCTCCACCACTACATGGGCGAGATCGACGGCGCCTTCCGGGCCTGGGGCTTCGCCAAGGGCGGCACCGGCTCGATCAGCAACGCGATCGGCAATGCGGCGAGGGCGCTTGGCGCCACGATCCGAACCGAGGCGCCGGTGGCCAAGGTGCTGGTGAAAGCCGGCCGGGCCATTGGCGTGGTGCTGGACAGTGGCGAAGAGATCCTGGCGCCGCTGGTAGTGAGCGGGCTCGATCCGCGGCGGACCTTCCTTGAGCTGGTCGATCCGACCCAGTTGCCCGACGATCTGGTGACGGCGGTCCGGCGCTTCAAGTTCCGGGGCTCGTCCGGCAAGGTGAATCTGGCGCTCTCCGAGTTGCCCAACTTCACCAGCCTTCCGGGCGTCGGACCGCTCCATCGGGGCGCGGTGTCGATCAGCCCGAGCATGGACTATCTCGAGCGGGCCTATGACGATGCCAAGTACGGCGAGTTCTCCAGGCGCCCCTACATGGACATCGTCTTCCCGTCGATGCTCGACCCCGACATGGCGCCGCCGGGCAAGCACGTGATGAGCGTCTTCGTCCAGTATGCGCCCTACCACTTGAACGGCGGCTGGACCGACGCCAAGCGGGAGGCTTTCGGCGACGCGGTGGTCGATACCATCGCGGAGCACGCCCCGAACCTGAAGTCCGCCATTCTCCATCGCCAGGTGTTGACGCCGCTGGACATCGAGCGGATGACCGGCCTTTCGGAAGGCAACATCTTTGCCGGCGAGCTGGCCCTGCAGCAGCTGTTCTTCCTCCGGCCGGCCGCGGCCTGGTCGAAGTACCGGACGCCAATCCATGGCTACTACCAATGCGGGGCGGGCACTCACCCGGGCGGTGGCATCATGGGCGCCTCCGGCCGGCTTGCGGCCCTGAAGATTCTGGCGGACCAATGAGCGACGTGATCGTCATCGGCGGAGGCAGCAACGGACTGGTCGCCGCGATCGCCCTGGCTCGCGCGGGCAACAAGGTCGTGGTGCTCGAGGCGGCGGCCGAGGTCGGCGGCGCCTTCCGGCAGATCGAATTCATGCCGGGCTTCAAGGCGGCGCCGGTGGCCGGCGACGTGGGGTGGCTCCCGGCGGAGGTTGCCCGTGGCGTTGGCATCACCGTCCCGCCGCGGCCGGGGCCTGGCACGGTCGCGGCCGTGCCCCTCGGCGGCGGTAAATGGCTCGAACTCAAGGCTGGAGCCGAGGCCACGGCCGCGGGTCTCAAGGACTGGTCGACCCGAGACGCCGAACGATGGCCGGCGTTTGCGACGCGGGTCCACCGGATCGCGGGGTTTCTCGCGTCGCTGTACGGCGCCCCGGCTCCGCGGATCGACGCCTCGAGCGTCGGGGAGTTTCTCGATCTCGCCAAACTGGGCCGGCAGCTCAAGGGCCTCGGCAAGGCGGAGATGATCGAAGTGCTCCGGACCATCCCGATGTCGGTCGCGGAGCTGCTCGATGAGTGGTTCGAGGCGGAGCCGCTCAAGGGATTGATCGCGTCTCTGGCCATCACTGACTTGGGCCAGGGGCCGATGTCGGGTGGCACGGCCTTCAATCTGATCCACGCCCATGTCGGTGTTTCGCCCGGGACCGTCCGCGGGATGACGGGGCTCGCCGCGGGCGAGGTGGTGGCGGCGCTGGCCGCGCGGGCCCGGGAGGTCGGGGTCGAGATCCGGACTGGCGCTCGCGCCCGCCGGATCCTGGTGGAAAACGATCGGGTGGCGGGCGTCGAGACGGCCGATGGCGCGGTGTACCGGGCCGGCGAGGTGGTGTCGACCCTCGATCCCTATCGATCGCTCCTCGAACTGCTCGATCCGATTCACCTCGATCCCGATTTCATTCAGGCCGTTCGAAACATCCGATTCCGCGGGGTGGTCACCAAGGTGATGGTGGCGCTGAACGGCCTTCCGACGCTGCCGTCGGCGCTTTCGGGCGTGGTGGCCATCGCGCCCTCGATGCGGTACCTCGAGAAGGCGTCCGATGCGGTCAAGTACGGACAGGCGTCGGAGGATCCGTACGTCGAGGTCCGGTTTGGAGCTGGATCGGCGCCGGCGGGGAAGCAGGTCGCCGTCCTCCACGTCCAGTACACGCCCTATCGGCTGCGGGAAGGCAGCTGGGACAGCCTGCGCGACCGGGTGGCCGATCGGGCCATCGCGGTGGTGAACAGCCATGTGCCGGGCTTTGCCGACCGGGTGGTCGGACGGGTGGCGATGTCGCCGGCGGATCTGGAGCGGGAGTTCGGCTGGCGGGAAGGGTCTGCCACCCACGGCGAGATGATGCTCGACCAGATTCTGTTCATGCGTCCGGTGGCCGGATGGGCCCGCTACGCGATGCCGGTCGGGGGACTATTCCTCGCCGGCTCGGGCACCCATCCGGGCCCCGGCGTGGTTGGCGGTTCAGGATGGCTCGCGGCCCAGGCGGTCCTCGCCGCGCGAAAGCAAAAGCGTTAGGGAGGAGGGCGGGATGACGTTCAAGCGCACGGCCACCAGCTTCCGGCAGGGGTCCTTCACCATGCCGGGCGAGTACTACCTGTCGCCGACGGTCTTCGACGAGGAAGTCGAGAAGATCGCGCTCCACCAATGGCACTGCGTCGGCCGGGCCGAGCGGATCGCCAAGGAGGGCGACTTCTTCGTCCGGACCATTGCGGGAGAGTCGATCATCGTGGTTCGGGACCGCGAGGGAGTGCCCCGGGCGCACTTCAACGTCTGCCGTCATCGGGGGACCCGGATCTGCGAACGAGCCTCGGGCCAGTTTTCGGAGACGATTCAGTGTCCGTATCATGCCTGGACCTACACGCTGGATGGTCGGCTGATCGGCGCACCCCATATGAACGAAGTCGCCGGGTTCGCCAAGACCGACCACGGGCTGCATCAGGCCCGGGTGGCCGAGTGGGAGGGGTTCCTGTTCGTGAATCTCGATCCGGCGGCCGCGCCCTTCGAGGTCACCTTCGCGCCGATGATCAACCG
>JAYUZK010000217.1:0-3441 GCA_043751835.1 Gemmatimonadota bacterium
GTCGATCTCGGCGCCGAGCCGGGCGGATTCCTTCGCCACATCGATCAAGTCGCCTAACGGGACGGTCACGCTGGTCCCGTCGGAGAGTACGGCGGAGGCGGCGGCGCCCTCGTCCGCGCCGCCGACGGCGAGCTCGCTCAGCTTGGCGAGCCGCCGGACGATCGGCCCGACGGCGTTCAACGCGGCGGTGACCGCCGGCCCGGCGTTACCGACCGTGGCGCGGACCGCCTGGCCTGGCTGCACGTTGTACTCGGCCCGGATCGACCGGATCGCCCCGATCAGGTCCTGGGCCGCGCCAAACTCGGCGAGCGCCCGATCGTCGACCGCGGCGGGGTCGGGAGCCGGCCAGGGCGCCAGCATGATGGTTTCCTCCGGGTGCTCTCCCGGGAGGCGCCGCCACAGGGTCTCGGTGATGAACGGCATCACCGGGTGAAGGAGGCGGAGCGCGATGCCGAAGGTGTGGACCGCCACGGCCCGGGCCACGTCGCCGCCGGCCAGGTCGCCGTAGAGGCGGGGTTTGATGGCTTCGAGATACCAGTCCGCCAGATCGTTCCAGATGAACCGGTAGACCGCGTTGGCGGCATCGTTCAAGCGGAGCCGTTCGTAGCCCTCGGTGGCTTCCTTCACGGCGGCATCACAGCGCGCGATGATCCACCGATCCTCGAGGGTCAGCCGGTCGCGGGGAGGGACGCCGGCCTCGTTCCCGTCGAGATTCGAGAGCAGAAACCGGCCCACGTTCCAGAGCTTGTTGGCGAAGTTCCGGCCGGTGGCGAAACTGCCTTCGAGATCGTTCGGGTCGAGAATCACGTCGTTGCCGACCGCAAGCCCGCCGATGACGGTGTAGCGGAGCGCGTCGGCGCCGAACTTCTCCACCACGTCGAGCGGGTCGATCCCGTTGCCGAGGGACTTCGACATCTTCCGGTGCTGGGTGTCGCGGACGGTGCCGTGGAGATAGATCGAGGTGAACGGCACCTCGCCCATGAACTCGAGTCCGGACATGATCATCCGGGCGACCCAGAAGAAGAGAATTTCCGGGGCGGTGACGAGGGTGTGGCCGGGGTAGAACCGGGCCAGGTCGTCGGTCCGGTCCGGCCAGCCTAACGCGCTGAACGGGACCAGCTGCGATGAAAACCAGGTGTCGAGGACGTCTTCGTCCTGCCGGACCGGCCCGGCGCAGGAGGGGCAGGCGTGGAGGTCGGTCCGGCTCGCGGTCGTGGTTCCGCAGCCGGGCGTCTCGCAGTACCAGACCGGAATCCGGTGGCCCCACCAGATCTGCCGTGAGATGCACCAGTCCCGGATGTTCTCCATCCAGATGGCGTACTCGGTGCCGCGCCGCTCGGGTACGAAGTGCAGGGTCCCGTTCCGGTGCGCCTCGAGGGCCGGCGCGGCGAGGGGCGCCATCTTGACGAACCATTGATCGGACAGCCGCGGCTCGACGACGGTGTCGCAGCGGTAGCAATGACCCACCGCGTGCCGATGGGGATCGACCTGCACGAGCAGGCCGGCCGCCTCGAACTCGGCCACGACTCGCTTGCGGGCCTCGAACCGGTCCAGTCCCCGGAAGCGCTCGGGCGCGGCGTCGGAGATCCGGGCGTCGGGGGTCATCACGTCGATGGCCCCGAGTCCGTGCCGGCGGGCGATCTCGAAGTCGAGGGGGTCGTGGGCCGGCGTGAGCTTGACGGCGCCGGTGCCGAAGTCCTTGTCCACCGACAAGTCGGCGACAATGGGCACGAGCCGACCGACCAGCGGCAGCCGGATCATTGCGCCGACGAGGGCGGCGTACCTCTCATCCTCTGGATGGACCGCGACACCGGTGTCGCCGAGCATGGTCTCGGGGCGGGTGGTGGCGACGATCACTTCGCCGGAACCGTCCGCCAGCGGGTAGCGGAGACGCCAGATCCGGCCTTCGGTCTCTTCTTTCTCGGCTTCCTCGTTCGAGAGCGCCGTGAGGCAGCGAGGGCACCAATTGATGATGTACTTCCCGCGGTAGATCAGGCCCTTCTCGTAGAGGGCCACGAATACCTCGCGGACCGCCCGGGAGAGCTCCTCGCTGAAGGTGTAGAAGGTCCGATCCCAGTCGCAGCTGGCTCCGAGGCTTCGGATCTGGTCGAGAATGGTGGATCCGGTCTCCCCCACGAACGCCCGGACCCGCTCAATGAAGGCCTCGCGACCCAGGTCGAACCGGGTCTTGCCTTCCTTGGCCAGCAGCTTCTCGACCACGTTCTGCGTGGCGATCCCGGCATGGTCCGTTCCCGGGACCCAGAGCACGTCCCGGCCCCGCATCCGCTCGAACCGGATCAGGACGTCCTGAACGCTCAGGTTCAAGCCGTGCCCCATGTGGAGCTGGGCCGTCACGTTGGGCGGCGGCATGATGATGACGTAGGGCGAGCGATCGCCCCGGGGCGCGAAGCAGCCGTGGTCCTTCCACCACTGATAGATCGGGCCCTCGACCGCCTTCGGGTCGTATTGGGGCGCGAGCGGCTCGGTCATGCCCGGGTGGGGGTGCGTATGCGTCGATGCTGCATACGGTTAAGTTTAATAGAGCGCAACGCCTCCACGAAGCGGTGAGGTCATGGCAAAACGTCCTGTATTCCGGCTCGCCGTCCTGGCGATTGTCCTTCTGGTTGGTCTTGCTCTGTTCTTCTGGCTCGCGCCGGATGCGCCAGTGGTGAGCCATCCGGTCGGCGTGGACGCGAATCCCTAACCGGCGGGCGTTTTCCGTATGAACTCCATCCGACTGACACTTCCCGACGGCAGCGTGCGCGAGCTGCCGAGCGGCTCGACCGGGCTCGATCTCGCCAAGCAGATTGGCCCGGGGCTGGCGCGCGCGGCTCTGGCCATCAGGGTCGACGGCCAGATCCGCGACGTGGAACGTCCAATCGAACAGGACGCCACGGTGTCGATTCTCACCGACCGTGACCCTGACGCGCTCGAAATGCTCCGGCACTCGGCGGCTCATATCCTCGCGACGGCGGTCCGGAAGATCTTCCCGACGGCCGGGATCGGGTTTGGTCCGTCGATCGACGACGGGTTCTATTACGATTTCGAAGTGCCCCGGCCGTTCACGCCGGAGGATCTCGAGCAGATCGAGACGGTGATGAAGGAGGTCTCGGGCGCCGACTATTCGTTCGTCCGGGAGGTGGTGGACCGGGCCGAGGCCAACCGGCGTTTTGCCGACGACCCGCTCAAGCTGGAGCGGATCTCCGAGCTGGGCGACGACGAGACCATCACCATCTACACCGACGGCCCCTTCGTGGATCTGTGTCGCGGACCGCACATTCCCTCCACCAGCCGGCTCAAGCACTTCAAGCTGCTATCGATCGCGGGGGCGTACTGGCGTGGCGACGAGCGGCGGCAGATGCTGCAGCGGATCTACGGCACGGCCTGGTTCAAGAAAGAGGACCTAGAAACCCACCTCCACCGGCTCGAGGAGGCGAAGAA
>JAYUZK010000218.1:0-9496 GCA_043751835.1 Gemmatimonadota bacterium
TGATCAACCTAAAGCGGTAATCTCGTTCCGGGAGGGGGCGGCGGAATCCGCCGCCCCCTCGCCTCTTCCTCCAGACCCCGGCCGCGCCCGCGGCAAGAATGGCCGTCTGGGACGCGGCAGAGAATTCCCTCCCAGGGCCATCCCTTCCCCCAGTCGGGCTATCTGTTTTCGGCCGCAATCACGCAAGTCCCATTCTGATAAAGCGTTACGACCCAGTCGCTCGGCTCGGTGACGGTGGTACGCCCGTTGCTTTTTGCTCGGTCGGCAAGTCGTCCGTCGGTACCACGAAACCCATCCAGGTGGCTATGGCAGAGGAAGCGAACGCAGGACCGAGCGCCGAAGGCGGCAAGGTGGCTGAGGCCAAGCCGGCCAAGGCCCCCAGCAAGCTCATGCTCCCGGTGGTGGTCGCCCTGATGACCATCTTGGGCGGCGTCGTCGGGGTCTGGATCGTCGGGCCGAAACTGACCGCCCGGGCGCAACTCCAGGCTGGCCTCGAGGCTGAGCCCGACGGCAAGGACCAGAAGGACGGGGAAAAGGAGGGCGGAAAGGCCGCCGCAAAGGGGCCGGTGTTCAAGCTCGACAATCTTATCGTGAATCCATTGGGCTCCCAGGGCGCCCGCTTTCTCATGGTGTCGGTCGCGATCGAGACGGTCGACGGCAAGCAGGACGAGGAGCTGCGGGCCCGGGAGGCCCAGATCCGGGACCTCGTCATTTCGCTGCTCGAGAAGCAGACGATGGAGAGCCTTGGCACGCCGGGAATCCGCGATTCGCTCAAGGCCCAGCTCTCGGACACCATCACCGCGCTCGCCGGATCGAAGACCAGGCTGCGTGTCTTCCTGCCCCAGTTCGTGATCCAGTGACCGAGCCGGACGCGCTGACCCAGAAGGATATCGACCAGCTCCTTCAGGCAGCTGGCGGCGCCCCGGCCGGCGCCCGGGGCCGCAAGCAGAGCACCGAAGCGGTGCCCTACAATTTTCTCCGCCCGCCACGGATTTCGAAGGATCGCCGGGTTCAACTCGACTCGATCTTCTCCCGGTTTGCCCTCGCGTTGCAGTCGATGCTCTCCTCGCGCCTTCGGCAACCGATCGATGTGTCCTACACGGTCGAGCAGGCCACGTTCTCCGAGTACCTCCTTTCGCTCGCCAATCCCTGCGCGGCCTTCATCTTCGAACTCGGCGGCGCCGAGGGCGGCCAGGGCACGGTCGACCTCAGCACCGACTTCGGGTTCTACATCGTCGATCGAGTCTTCGGCGGCCCTGGCGAAGGGATCCGGATGGAGCGGGGATTGACTCAACTTGAGCGGACGGTCACCCGCGGCGTCGTGGACAAGATGCTCAACCTGTTGCGCGAGGCCTGGCAGGACCACGTCACGTTGAAGCCCGAGGTCACCGGGTTCGAGTCGACTCCCGACATGCTCCAGATCGCCTCGCACGAGGCCAACGTACTGGTCGCCAATCTTGAGGTGCGTTCCGGCCAGTTCTCGTCGCTGGTGGCGGTGTGCATTCCGCTCCTCTCGCTCGAAGGATTCCTGGGCGAGAAGACGAACGGCCGGGCGCCGACCAAACAGCAATTGTCGCCGATTCAGAAAGTCGCGGTCGAGACCTCGGTCCGCGGAGCGCAGGTCGATCTGATCGCCCGGTTTCCGACGATCAGGCTCTCGGCCAGAGAAGTCGCCCAGTTCAAGATCGGCCAGGTCATCCAGACCACCCAGCCGATCGACGCTCCGATCGAACTCCACGTGAACGGCTCCCGGCGGTTCTTCGGCCAGTTGGGACAGTACCGGCGGCAACTCGGCCTCAAAGTGACCGACGCCGTCGCCCGCGATACCACGACCGCGTCCCGGGGCTTCCGGGGGCGGATTCAAACCAACCCTTAGGAATCGGAACCAGGCATGGCTTCGCTGAAGGATTTGGCGGGACAGGGAGGAGCGGGTGGCGCCCCGGCGTCTTTGGAGACGCTCCTCGACATGACGCTGCCGGTGTCGATCGAGTTCGGCCGGACCAGCATGACGGTGCAGGAAGTGCTCGGACTCGGCATGGGGTCGGTGATTCCGCTCGAGCGGATGGTCGGTGAGCCGATCGACATCTTCGTCAGCGACCGGAAGCTCGCGGAGGGGGAAGTGGTCGTGATCGGCGAGCACTTCGCCGTCCGGATTACCCGGATTCTGGTCGATCAGGAAGGCGATGCCGTCTGATGGGTGATGGCGTCCTCGGGCTGGTGGGTGCCACGGCCATGACGGTGGGTCTGCTGCTGCTGGCCATCAAGCTTCTCCACAAGCTCGATCGCCGCGGGGTGGGTCACGGCCGGGTGCCGATGCAGATCCTCCAGCGGCTTCCGCTCGGCGCGAAGCAGGGACTCGTCGTGGTGAGGGTTGGCCAGCGGGTGCTGGTCCTCGGCACCAGCGACCACGGCCCCTCGCTGCTTACCGAACTCCGGCGGGAAGACCGGCTGGCCGCGCTGGCCGAACCCGACGCGGCCGAGCCGATGGTCCGGGGGAAGGACCCGGAACTCAAGCGGTTGCTGTCCCGGCTTTCCCTGTTCGGCTTCCTCGGCTTCATGATCGCCGGTACCGCGGAGGCCCAGAAACTCCCGGCGGCGGTCAAGGACACCGGTCGCGCGGTGGCGATCTCCGCGCCGGCCTCGGTGGCTCCGAAGACGGTTGGGCCGGCCGCCGGAGGGAGCTCGATCAAGGTCGCGGCGCCCGAGGTCCCGGCCGTGAACGTCCAGATCGGACAAGGCAACGAGCAACTCAAGCTGAGCGGCACGGTCGGGCTGGTGGTCTTCCTCGGGGCGCTCACCCTGCTGCCGGCGGTCGTCCTCCTGATGACGAGCTTTACCAGGATTCTGGTCGTGCTCCACTTCCTCCGGTCGGCGATCGGGACACAGGGGAGCCCACCTGGCCAGCTCCTCGTGGCCATGGCGGTGCTGCTCACCGGCGTGGTGATGCATCCGGTTCTGGAGGAAGCCAACCAGATCGCGGTTCAGCCCTACCTCAACGGTCAGATGGCCCAGGCCGAGGCGTATCAGAAAGGCCTGGCCCCGTTTCGCCGGTTCATGCTGGCCAACGTCCGGGAGAAGGACCTCGCCGCGTTCACCGACATGACCGGGGTGGCCGACGTGAAGACCGAAGACGACATCCCGACTCTCACCATCGTGTCGGCGTTCGTTACCAGCGAACTCCAGACGGCCTTCTGGATGGGGTTTGTGATCTTCCTGCCGTTCGTGGTGGTCGATCTGATCGTCGCCACTTCGCTGATGAGCCTGGGGATGTTCATGGTGCCCCCGGTGATGATCTCGCTGCCTTTCAAGCTGCTGCTCTTCGTGCTTGCCGATGGCTGGTCCCTGGTGGGCCAGAACCTCGTGGCAAGCTTCCACCGGTGACGTGATGGGTGCCGTCCTCGCCGCGGAGCTGATCCGCAAGGCCGTGATGCTGACGCTGATGACGTCGGCGCCGCTGCTGGTGGGCGCCCTCGTGGTGGGCCTCGTGGTCACGCTGCTGCAGGCGGTCACCCAGCTTCAGGAACAGACCCTCACCTTCCTGCCCAAACTGGTCACGATGGCCGTCATCTTCGTGATGGTGCTGCCGTGGCTGATCCAGAAGCTCACCGAGTTTCTGGTCGTGGCGCTGCAGACGCTGCCCACGGTGGGGGGCTGATGGGGGCCGCCGGCTGGTCGCTCTTCGCGCCGGGCAACTGGCCCGTCTTCGTGCTGATCTCCGCCCGGCTCACCGGACTCATGCTGCTATCGCCGTTCTGGTCGATGGCGACCGTGCCAAAATCGGTGAAGGGGGCTCTGGTGGTCGTTCTGGCGGCCGCGATGGTGCCGGGCGCTCCCAAGACGCCGTTTCCCGACCAGGTCCTCTCGATCCCGATTCCGCTGATGATGGAGTTCACCATCGGCCTCGCGATCGGCTTGGTGGCCTCGGTGGTGAGCCACGCCCTGCTGGTGGCGAGCGAGGTGGTGTCGCTGCAGACCGGCCTTTCCCTTGGCCAGGCGATCGCGCCGAACATCGATCTTGGCGGGCCCGCGATCAGCCAGTTCTACGGGCTTCTCGGCCTTGCCGTGTTCGTCGGAGTTGGCGGGCCGGTCCAGATGATCGAGGCCGTGGGCCGGAGCCTGACCCAGTATCCGCCCGGCACGACCCTGCTGCTCAACGATGGCGGGGCGGGGCTCCTCAAGGTGACCGGTTCGATTTTCTCCTACGCCGTCCAGATCGCGGCACCGGTGATGGTGGCGCTCACCATTACCAACCTCGCGATGGCGATCTTGAGCCGCGCCGTGCCCCAGCTCAACGCCATGGCGATGTCCTTCGCCGTGACGCTCGGTGTCGGCATGGTCATGCTGGGGCTGTCCCTGCCGGTCATGGTCCGCGTCCTGGGTCGGTGGCTCGCCGCCGTACCGGGCACGACCGACGGCCTGCTCCAGACGATGCTGCGGGCCGGAGCGAACTAGCGCCATGGCCGACGAAGAGGCGTCCGACAATCGGACAGAGGAGCCCACCCCACGGCGGCGCCAGCAGGCGCGCGACGAGGGCCGGGTCGTCAAGAGTCCGGAGTTCGCGGCGGCGATGATGCTGATTGCGGGGACCCTGTTCCTGGCCAACTTCGGCGGTCGGGCCATCGGGCGCTTTGTCCTCGAGCTGTTTGCGGTGGCGCCCAACTGGCTTCTGGTGGAGGAACCGTCGGTCATTGGGGTGAGTCGGCTGATCAAGACCATCGCATTTCGGACCGCCGGCGCCATGGCGCCGCTCGGGATCGGGTTGTCGATCGTTGCCGTCGGCGTCGGGTTGCTCCAGACCCGCGGGGTCGCCTCGTGGAAGCCGCTGCAGCCGGATTTCAGCCGGGTGAACCCGGTCAAGGGGTTCGGCCGGATGTTCGGCTCCGAAGCGGTGGTGAATCTGGTCAAGTCCGCCCTGAAGCTCGTCATTCTCGGGGCCGTCACGTATAGCGTGCTCAAGCGCGCCTGGCCCCATTTCACCGAGTTGGGCGACGCCTCGCCGAGAGACATCGTGGCCGTGCTCCAATCCTCGACGATCCGGATGAGCCTGACCGTCGCCCTCGCGTTCCTCGGGATCGGCGGGTTCGACTATGCGATTCAGTTCTTCCGGCTCGAGAAAAACCTCAAGATGTCCCGGCACGAGATCGTCCAGGAGCACCGGGAGCAGGAGGGCGATCCCAACATCAAGGCGCGGATCCGGCAGATCGCCCGCCAACGAGCCCGGCAACGGATGCTCACCCTGGTCGCCAAGGCCGACGTGGTGATCACCAACCCGACCCACATCGCGGTGGCGCTGCGGTACGACGCGACGCTCGGTGGGGCGCCCATGGTCGTTGCCATGGGCGAACGCAAGCTGGCCGAGCGGATCAAGCGGATTGCCAAGGCGTCCGGCGTCGCGATGGTCGAGAACAAACCCCTCGCGCGGGCGTTGTTGGCGACCTGCAAGGTTGGGGCACCGATTCCGGCGGCGCTCTACGTGGCGGTCGCGGAAATCCTGGCCTACGTCTATCGCCTCCGCCAGCGGCTTCCCGCCGGCCTGGCTGAACGGAGGCGCTCGTGACGGCGTCGGCGTTGAGCGGGCCCCAACCGGTCCGGCCGGACCGGGCCGCGGCCCCACCAAAGGCCGGTACCACCCGCGGCTCGGCGACCTCGGGTTCGGCCGCCGCCCTGAAGCCTGCGGTCTCGGTGACGGCGGAAACGTACCTGGCGATCGGCGTCGTGGTGATCGTGTCGCTCCTGATCGTGCCGCTCCCCGCGATGGCGCTGGACGCGCTCCTGGCGCTCAGCATCGGCCTCTCGATCCTGGTGCTGTTGGTGGCGGTCTCCGCCAACGATCCCCTCGAGTTCAGTGTCTTTCCGAGCCTGTTGCTGCTGATCACGCTCCTTCGCCTCGGCCTCAACGTCAGCAGCACCCGGCTCATTCTGAGTCACGCCCAGGCCGGGCGGGTGATCGACGCCTTCGGCAATTTCGTGATCGGCGGCAACTACGTCGTCGGCCTCGTGATTTTCCTGATCCTCGTCGTCATCAACTTCATGGTCATCACCAAGGGCGCCGGCCGGATCGCCGAAGTGGCGGCGCGGTTTACCCTCGACGCCATGCCCGGCCGGCAGATGAGCATCGACGCCGACCTTTCCGCCGGCCTGATCGACGAAACCGAAGCCCGCGCCCGACGGGAGGAAATCAGCCGCTACGCCGACTTTTACGGCTCGATGGACGGCGCCGCCAAGTTCGTCCGGGGCGATGCCGCCGCCGGTCTGGTGATCACCGCCATCAATCTGGTCGGTGGGTTCATCATCGGGATGACCCAGCAAGGGCTGTCCGCCACCGACGCCATGGCGACCTACACCAGGCTCACCGTCGGCGACGGCCTGGTCACCCAGATTCCGGCGCTGATCGTCAGCACGGCGGCCGGCATGCTGGTGACCTACGGCTCGTCGAATCCGGCGATGGGCCCCACCATCGGGAAGCAGTTGGCCCGGTCCCCGCGAACCATGTACATCGCGGCGGCGATTCTCGGTGTCTTTGCTATCGTGCCCGGATTGCCGACGGTGCCGTTTCTCCTCCTCGCCGTCGCGGCGGCCGTGGCCGGGTATCTGGTCGGCACCTCACAAGCGGCCGAGGCGGAAACGGAGCGGGTCCGCGTGATCGAGGCGACGCCCGCCCAGCCGACTCAGATGGCGCCAATCAGGGAACTGCTGGCGGTCGAGCCGCTCGAGCTGGAAATCGGGTACGCCCTGGTGCCGCTGGTCGATGAAACCCAGTCCGGGGATCTGCTCAAGCGGGTCTCCCTGATGCGGCAAAAATTGGCGATCGAGCTGGGCATCGTGATTCCGCCGGCCCGGATCCGCGACAATATCCAGCTCCCCGCGACCGAATACGCCATCAAGGTCCGCGGGGTCCGGGTAGCCGGTGGGGAAGTGATGCCGCGTTTCCTGCTGGCACTCAACTCGACCGGTGCCGCACCACCAATCGAGGGAATCCAGACGACCGACCCGAGTTTCGGGATGCCGGCGGTCTGGATCACGCCGGAGCTCCGGTTCGAGGCCGAGTCGCTCGGATACACGGTGGTCGAGGCCAGCGTCGTGCTCGCAACCCATCTCACCGAGACCGTTCGCGAGCACGGCGCCGACCTCCTGACCCGGCAGCACACTCGGGAACTCCTTGACGGAGTCAAGGAGAGCCATCCCGCGCTGGTGGACGACGTCGTGCCCAACAAGTTGTCCCTCGGGACGGTGCACCGGGTGCTCCAGCGGTTGCTCCGTGAGGGGCTCCCGATCCGCGATCTGCTTGGGATTCTCGAAGCGCTCTCCGACGGCGCCGACCAGACCAAGGATCCGGAAATGCTCACCGAGCACGTCCGCCGGGCCTTGGGCTCCGCCATTCTCCAGCTCTACGATCAGGGGGACGGCAGCATCCGCGGCATCACCGTCGGCCCGCGGCTCGAGACGGCGCTGATGCAGCTCTTCAGTCCGCGGCCGCTTCGCGACGGCAGTCGGACCATGGACCCGGACGAGCTGACCGACGCGCTCCGCCGGCTCAACGAACTGGTCACCATCCACAAGAACGAAGGTCACTGGCCCGCGCTGATCGCGCCGCCCAGTCTCCGGGTAGGCATCCGGCGGTTGGTGGAGCCGGTGCTGCCCAAATTGCCGGTGCTGTCGTTAGGCGAACTGCCGACGCAAGCCCCGATTCTGAGTCTCGCAACCTGGGAACTCGCCCGTGCCAATTAGAACGCTGGTCGGCCCGAACGTCGCAACCCTGCTCAAGCAGGCGCAGCAGGTCATCGGCGCCGACGCCGTGATCCTCCACGTCCGGCGGGTCCGGACGTCAAACGGGACCCTTTTCGAAGTGGCCGCCTCCGATCCCGCCACGGCGGCCCGGGGCGATGTCGTCGCCCGGACGAAACCGACGGCGGCGCTTGAAACGATGGTGCCCACCCAGCCGCCGAAGGGCGCACTGGTCGTGGCCCTCGTCGGCGCGACCGGGAGTGGGAAGACCACCACGGTCGCCAAGCTCGCGACCCATCCCCGGGTCTTCGGCAACCGGCGCGTCGGGCTCCTCTGCCTCGACACATTCCGGATCGGCGCCATCGACCAGCTCCGAACCTACGCCGAGATTGCCCGGCTCCCGTTCGACGTGGCGTACAGCACCGAGGACCTCGACCGGGTCCGTCGTACCTTGGCCGCGTGTGAGGTGATCCTCGTGGACACCGCCGGACGCAGCCCCCGACAGCGGACCGACCGCCAATCGGCGAGCGAGCTGCTCGGTCTCCTGGCGCCTCAGGAAGTGCATCTGGTGGTGCCTGCCGGCACCTCACCCCGGCTGGCCCAGGTGATGATCCGCGAGGCCCGGACGCCGCGAGTCACCCACCTCCTCGTCACCAAGTGCGACGAAGCGCCGGACGAACACGGCGTATTCGAATTGGCCGTCGATCACGCCCTTCCGATCCGCTGGACCACCGACGGCCAGGACGTCCCGTTCGATCTCGCGCCGGCGGATGAGGCGACGCTGGCGGTCCGGATCAGCCGGCAGACCGGCAATGGCACCTTCCGGGAGGCGGTGGCGTGATGGATCAGGCGCTTTCGCTCCGCCAGCTCGTGGCGGAACAGGCGGTCGACCGGTTCGAGCCGGCCGGCCGGCCGGTGCTGGTATTCGGCAGCGGCAAGGGCGGAGTGGGGAAGTCGGTCGTTTCGGTGCTGGTGGCCCAAGCGCTTGCCTCTGGCAACACCCGAGTGCTGCTGGTCGACGGATCGCAAAACCTCGGGCATCTCCATGTGCTGCTCGGCATTTCGATCGAAGCCCGCCTTGAGCATGTCCTGCGGGGCGAGACCGAGCCGTCAAGCCTTCTCCGCCGGGTGACCGACCGACTCTGGCTGCTGCCGAGCGACTCCGGCGCCGAGTCGCTCTACGCGTTGCCGGCCGTGGATCAGGCCCGTCTCCATCATCGTCTCGCCTCGCTCTATGACGGCTTCGACGTGGTCGTGGTCGATGCCGGACCGGGGCTCGAAACGGTCGTTCGCCTCGCCACCATGGGCGGAACCCGGCTGGTGGTGGTGACGGTGCCGGAAGTGGCCGCCCTCACCGACGCCTACGCCCTCATCAAGCTGGTCCATGCCCAGGTGCCGTCGCTCCCGATCGATCTGCTGGTCAACCGGGCGATCGGCCCGCACGAGGCCGCCGAGACGGCGGACCGCCTGACGACCGCCGCGGACCGGTTTCTTGGGCGGAAGGTCGTGCCCATCGGCGGTCTGGAAGAAGCCCCGGCCCTCCGCGACGCGATGCGCCGCCCCGGGGCGTTGCTGGTCGATCCGGCGCTCGAGCCCCTCAGGGCCCAGGTCCGTCGCGTCGTCGTGAATCACCTGATCCGGCCGGCGGAACCCGCGCCGGATCTGACCCAGGCGAGAAGGCCGGAATGACGACCACTACCGTCACTGATGCGCTATGGATTCGGTACGATCAGCATCGCGATCCCGAGGCGAGAACCCAGTTGCTCGACCG
>JAYUZK010000219.1:0-10210 GCA_043751835.1 Gemmatimonadota bacterium
ATCGACATACTGGTAGTAAACCTCGTCGGCCACCACCACGACGCCTGCCGGTACCCGCTCGAGGAGCGAGCGGAAGTTCGGGTCGTGCATCACGACCCCGGTGGGGTTCCCTGGATTGCAGACATAGGTGAGCCGGGTCCGCGGGGTGATCGCCGCGAGGATCCGGTCCACGTCATGAGCCGCGGTCACCGGATCGAGCGGCACGTCAACCAGCCGGGCGTCCTGCTGGCCGATGGTGGACGCATAGACCGGGAACGTGGGCGAGCAGATAATGGCCTCGTCCCCGGGGTGGAGGGCCGCCCGCGCAATAAAGGCGAGCACCTCCGACGCGCTCGCCCCGGTGAAGAAATGGTCGGGCGTGAGCCCCCGGCCGTGGTGGGCGGCGAGCGCCTGCCGCAGCGCGGCGTCATCCCGGGCCGGGTAGCGGTGAACCCGCCGGGCCTCGCGCTCGATGGCCTCGACGACTCGGGGCGAAGGGCCGAGGGGGTTCTCGTTGGTCGAAAGATCGATCACCGTCATTGGCGAGGCACGTCCCTCGGGGTTGCGGGCGGCCGGGGTCCGGCGTAATTGTTAACATGTTAACTTGTTGACTTGTTCCCGTCAAACCGAGCCGGCGCCATGACTCGATCCCTCCGGACTTTCCGCCAATCGCTCCCGATGGCGCTGCTCCGGGCCCGCGAGGCGGTGATGGAGCGGTTCCGGCCCCACCTCCGCCGCCATGCGGTGACCGACCAGCAATGGCGGGTCCTCCGGGCCCTGAGCTCGGTGGAGCGGGCCACGGTCGGGACGCTGGCCGAGCTGACGGTACTGAGTGCGCCGTCGCTCTCCCGGATCCTTCGCGACCTCGCCGGCCGGAAGCTGATAGTCCGGAAGGGAAGCCGGACCGATCTCCGGTCGTCGTGGATCTCGCTGTCGGCGGCGGGACGGGCGTTCATCGAACGGGCCGCTCCGGAATCAGAGGCCGCTTACCAGGCCATCGAGACCGCGGTGGGACGCGAACGCCTCGCCAGCCTGTATCAGAGCCTCGAGGATATCCGGGCGAGGCTCGGTGCCTAGTCTCGCGGGCCCCCCGCTATATTGGGCGGCGGAGGCCGTGACTGACCCATGGATGTGCTGAACCGCATTGAAGAAACCCTCGACTCGCTCCGCCCCTACATCGTATCCCATCGCGGGTCGGTCGAAGTGGTCGATTTTGACGAGTCGGACGGCATCCTGACCCTTCGTCTCGGCGGCACCTGTCAGGGCTGCTCCTCCTCGACGATCACGCTGCGCCAGGGGATCGAAGTGCGGCTCAAGCAGTTTGTCCCCGAGGTGAAGGTCGTGCAGGCGCTCTAATCAAGAAGGAACCCGTGTCGGACACCCTCGAAGCCCAGGTCGGCGCCGTCCTCTCCCGCCTCAAGAATCCCCGTCTCGACAGCGACCTGATGTCGGCCGGGATGGTTCGTGATCTCCAGGTTTTCCCGGACGGCCGGGTCACCTTCACGTTCCTGCTCGGGCGGTCCGATCCCGCCACGCTGGTGCGGGAGACCCGCGCCGCTCTCAAGGCGATCCCGGGGGTCACCGAAGTGAAGATCGCAGTGGTCGACCCGGCCGGTTCGGCGGCTCCCACCCACGGGCCACCGTCCGGCGGGGCCATGCCGCAGTCCACCGGCATGCCCCAGCCACCGAGCCCGGCGGAGTATCCCAACCTGGGTCGGGTCATCGCGATCTCGTCGGGGAAGGGTGGCGTGGGCAAGTCCACCGTGGCCGTGAATCTGGCGGTGATGCTCGCGAAAGACGGCAAGCGGGTCGGCATCATGGACGCCGACATCTACGGACCCAACGTGCCCCGGATGTTCGGGGTGTTCGACAAGCCCGCCGTCGTGGGCGGCCGGATCCAGCCACTCGAGGCGTATGGGGTCAAGCTGATGTCGATCGGATTCCTGGTCGAGCGGGACGCCGCGGCCATCTGGCGGGGTCCGATCATCATGAAGGTGCTCCAGCAGTTTCTTCGCGACGTCGAATGGGGTGAGCTCGATTACTTCCTGGTGGACATGCCTCCCGGCACCGGAGACGCCCAACTCTCGTTGGTCCAGTCGGCGCAGGTGTCGGGAGCCGTGATCGTCACGACGCCGCAGGAGATGGCAGTGGGGGACGCGCTCCGCGGGGCCAAGATGTTCGAGAAGGTGAACGTCCCGGTCTACGGCGTGGTGGAGAACATGGCGGGCTTCACCGACCAGGCCACCGGGCAGCGGTTCGAATTCTTCTCGTCCGGCGGCGGCGAACGGCTCGCCAAGGAGCTCGGCGTCCCGCTGCTGGGGCAGATCCCGCTGCAGCCGGGCCTGGCCGAGCAGGCCGATCAGGGGCGGCCCGTGGTGCTCTCCGCTCCCGACAGTCCCGCCGGCCAGGCGTTAGGCGCCATGGCCAGGAATATCGTCCGGGAGGCCGGCACCCGAACGATGTCTCTCCCGATCATCAATCAGTAGGCGCGGGTCGCGCCGGAGAAACTATCGGCGGCGCGAGTCTAGAACCCGCCGCCCCCCCCGCCGCCGCCCCCGCCGCCCGAGGAGCCGCCGCCGCCGAAGCCGGACCCGCTCGAGCTCCGCGGTGACGAGGTCATCGTGCTCTGGGCCTGCGTGGCCATCGTGGAAAGCCGGTTCGAGAACATCATGGCATTGAACTGACCGTAGCCTGATCCGGCGTACCAGCGGGGTGGTTCCCGCATGATGTCCTGGAACGCCGCCGCCCATTTCTTCTCCACCCCGAACGCCATCGCGAACGGCAGGAACTTCTCGAACATCGCCGGCGTCTTGACGAAGTCCCGAAGCCGGTCGCCCTCGACCCGGTTCATGAACTCCTCGAAGCCGAGAATCTTCTCCAGGGTCCGGGCACCGGTGATGGTGCGGGCCGGCATGTAGATGCCGAACGCCGCCATGATCAGGCCGGAGAGAACCCCGGCAATCACGAACGGGATCGGCGTCAGGCTGAACTTGTCGGCGAGGGCACTTCCACCCACGCCAAGACCAAAGCCGACGAACATCGCTCCGGCGATCCAGGCACCCTGGACCGAGTCGGGGCGGGCCTTGTAGCAGTTCCTCTCGATCAGCGCGGCGAAGATCCCGTTCTTGATGCCGGGAAGGCTCCGGTAGAACTCGTTCTGGAGCGAAGACAGCGCCACCGTCGTGCCGTCGGCGAAGACAGCGCTCAGGACGGCCGTTTCGTGGTCCTTGAGCCCGGTCTGGTCGGCGGGGCCCTTCAGCTGGTGGAAGACGAACTCCTTGTCCTTGATGAGGCCAAAGAGCTTGGCTTCCTCTTTCTCCTCGATCTTGAGATAGCCGCGAACGGCCAGATCGACCAGCGTGGCGGTGATGTCCCGCATATCGGCCGAGTTGTCGAGCAAGGTTCCGGCTTCGGCGGGGGTCAGGTTCTCCGGCGGTTCGTACTGGACCGTGATCGGGAGTTGCCTCGGATCGCGGCCCCGCTTCCGCCAGATCGAGAGCATTCCGAAGAACACCGGGATCGGGATGATCAGCGGCCAGTTGGCGGCCAGGAAGCCCAGGACCTTGTCGGCGGCGGTGGGGGCCGTGACCAGGCCCTTGTTCCAGCCGACCACCGCGGTCATTCCCTCATGGAAGGCGAGGGGGTGGGGCATCTCGAGATGAACGCTGGTGCCCGACTTGGTGATCAACGCGTCTTTGTCGGTGGCGCCATAGGCGCCGTTGAAGGAGATCGCCCGGAGGCCCTGGGCCCCGGCCGGGAGATCGATCGTGGCGGTGGCCTTTTCGATCGGGACCTCCCACTCGTCGCCGGTGAGGTTCCAGTAGAGTTCGTCGTGGTCGTCGAAGAAGCGGAGGCCGTTCTTTGCCCGATACTTGAGGATGACGTGACGGGTGGCGTCCTCGGCGCCGGGGACCCAGATCTTGAGCTTGAGATAGTGCCGCTCGCGGCTCTTCTCGACCTTGAGTTCGTTGCCCCGGTCGTCGGTGACACTTACCAGGTCGAACTGGATCGTCCAGTTGAAACCCTGCGGAGTCCGGTACTCGACCGGGATGGTCCGGAAGATCCCGTTCCAGTGGCCGGTGAACCGGGGCGTGATCGCCTCGGTGATGTCGAGGCTCGCGTCGGCGTTGATCTTGATGGTGGCGTCGAACGTCTCGATGACGAGGGTTCGCTCCTGGGCCGCGAGAGGAGCGCCGGCCAGGGCGAGTGCCAGCCAGAGCTTGCTCATGATGACTTGCCGAGGTCGATCTGGGGCGCGGCCCGTTCGCCGGCGTCGCCGATCTCGAAGAACTCCCGGGGCCTGAAGCCGAAGGTGCCGGCCAGGAGGTTGGATGGGAACTGGGCGATCCTGGTGTTGAGGTCGCGGACCACGGCGTTGTAGTAGCGGCGGGCGTTCTGGACCTGGTCCTCGATCTCCGACAACTGGTTCTGCAGGGTGAGGAAGCTGGTGGCGGCCTTGAGGTCGGGATAGGCCTCGGCGAGCGCGATGATCTGGCGGACGTTGCCGGCCAGGGCGACTTCCGCGGCGGCGGCGGCGGCGGGGCCGGAGGCGGACGCGGCCTTGTTCCGGGCCTCGACCACGGCTTCCAGGGTGCCGCGCTCGTAGCCGGCATGGCCTTTGACGGCGCCGACCAAACCCGGGATCAGGTCATGGCGGCGCTTCAACTGGACGTCGATATCGGCCCAGGCGTTGTCGGCGAGGAGCCGGAGCTGGGCCAGGCCGTTGTAGGTGACGGCCACGAAGACGACCATCAGGACGAGCACGGCCAGCAGGGCGAGGTTCACGGGAAGCTCTTCCAGTCGCCCGGATCAGGGTTTGGCGGCGGGGCGTTTGACGGCGAGGACGCCTTGCTGGGGCGTGGCCCACAGGTACTCGTCGGTCAGCATCTCGGTGGGCAGGTAGCGCCCGGCAAAGCTTGGTCGAATGCCGAGGCGCGAAAGTACCGCGGCCCCGAGGCCCACGGTCGCGAGCAGCCAGGTTGCCAGGACCGCCGCGACGAGGATCACCGCGCCGGCCACCGGCACCCAGCCGAAGGCAATCCACGCCATCCAGACCGCGGCGATGGAGCCCAGACCAATGGACAGGTACCGGAAGCTGTTAGGCGAGCGGGCGACTCCGCGGGCCATCTGCCGGCGGGTGTGGGTCTCGCCCATCGCGTGGGCGACCGCGAGGAAACCGCCGACCAGGCAGCCGATCGTGAGGAGGCAGTACGCTACCACCACGAACGGCACCAGCAGGACGCCGACCACGCTCAGGACGAGGCCGACCACCAGCATTCCGAACGTCGGTACGATCAGAATCTGCGAAAGGAGCCCGACCAGGAACGAGCGGAGGAAACTGTGGCTCGCCGTGTCGGACACGATCTCGAGGTTGGTTTTGCCGAACAGCACCAGGCCGAATCCGAGCAGCCCGAGGGTGATGAACGTGCCGGCTACTCCCGAGAAGTTGGTGACGGTCCGGGACAGGGCACTCTCCGGCGGTGTGCCGGGCCCGACCTCGGCCGGGGTGACGACGTGGCCTTCGACCGGAGTTCGGTGATTGGCGAGCGACTCGGCGCGGGCATGGGGGGTCGTCAGCAGGACCCCGAGCAGCATCAGGAGGATCTCACGCCCGCGCATCGGAAACCGAGCCGGAGGTCGGGCTGACCAGGCGGCGGAGGGCGAAGAGTCCGGTGGCGTACAGGCCGATCATCGCGGCGGCGATCGCCGCCAGCCGAACCGGTTCGCCGGAAACCTCCCGCACACTGTCGTACCAAGGCTGCGCGGCAAGGAGCGACAGCCCCTGTTGCCAGCGAGACGTCCCCAGGTTCCAGAGGGTAGCCGAGGTTCGGTCAAGCCAGCCTTCGAGGAGCGCCCGATTGACCGAAGACCAGGCGACACTCGCCACCATCCCGGCCGCGAGCGAGGCAAGCGCCGCGATCCGCCGCCGAGTGAGCCTGGGGTACGACAGCACCGGAACCGGCGCGGGCGACCCGATCGCCACCCGCGCCATCACCCGATCCGCAAACCCGTCCCGCGGTCCGAGGCTCGGCAACCGGTTCATCATCGCCAAGACCTGACGGTCGAGCACGACCAAGTGGCGGCAGTCGTCGCATGTTTCGAGATGCAACTGCATCTCGCTGCTCAACGCTTCAGTGTGAAACGAGTCGAGGTCGTCGGCAGTGAAATGATTCGTCGGCCAGGGTGTCATAGCGGTTTCTCGTACGGTGGACTCGAGATTCGGGTTTCACGCATCGTCCCGCACATCCTTGAGCAGGATCCTCAGCTCATTACGAGCCCGATGGATGTAGGTCTTCACGGTGCCGAGCGGCAGGTTCAGCATCTCGGCGATTTCCTCATAGCTCCGGCCGTCGACATGGCGGAGGAGGATGCAGGACCGGTATTCCGGGCGGAGTTGCCCGATCGCCCCTTCGATCATGCCGCCGAGTTCGCGGTTGGCGACTTCGTCGAGCTGGCTTTCGCCCCGCCCGCCGATCTGGAGCGCGGTGGCTTCGATCAGCTCCGGGGTATCAGCGTGGGGCGAGCCGTCGAGGGACCGGGTGTCGAGTTCGCGCTTGCGGAGGAAATCGATCGCCGCGTTGTTGGCGATCTTGAAGACCCACGATGAGAACTTGTACTCCGGGCGGTAGCTCTGAATGGCGTTCAAGACCTTGATGAACGTCTCCTGGGAAAGGTCCTCGGCCTGCTCGCGGTTGCGGACCATCCGGAAGATCAGGGAAAAGACCGGGCGCTCGTACCGGCGGATCAACTCGCGGTACGCCTCCGGGCTGCCCTCCTTTGCGAGCGCGACGATCTCCTGATCGGTCTGTTCGCGAAGGGCGTCGGGGCGGATGGCCACCCGGTCAGTTGCCTCGGACGATCCGTCCCCCGACCATCACCCAGCTGACGTGCTGCGTGGCGGTGATGTCGCGGTCGGTCTTGCCAAGGGCCTCGGCGGCGACGGTGGTGGCGCTCCGGATCGCGTCGATCGACGACTTGCCGAGTTTGGTGTAGACGACGAATTCCCCGGCGTTCTCGCCATGGGGGTAGACGCCGGCATCGGTGCCGAAGGCGATCTTCACCCCGGCGGCGATGGCGAGGTTGATCCGGTCGGTGCCGTGTTCCTTCATCAGGGCGATCGTTTCGTCATCGAGCATCGAACCGTGTTCGATCGAGGTGACGCCGGCCTGGATCGCGGCCTTGATGCCGTCGGTTCCGTGGGCATGGGCCGCGACGCGGAGGCCGTGGCGGGTGGCTTCGTCCAATTCGGTCTGGGTCACTGCGGGGGTGAACGACGAGGCGGAGATTTCCGATACCACGTGGGTGTGGAGGTCGATGAAGCCGGGCATCAGGGTCACGTCACCGAGGTCGATGACCCTCGCGCCGGCTGGCGCGGGCCCGTTGACCGACGTGATCCGATCGCCCTGCACGATGATGACCGGATTCGGGATCATCTGGCCGGTGACGCCGTCCAGCATTCGGGCCGCCTTGATGGCCGTGGCCGGTGCCGGCTGAGAGGCGGCAATGACGGGGGCGAAGAGCAGACTGGTCACAAGCGCGATTGAGCGCATCAGAACTCCGGTTGACGTCGTTTCGAGTTGGGACGAATCCTAACTCATGGGGCCCCCCCCGGCGACCGGGCCGGGTGTTGCGCCGGCCAGGATTTGGGCCAAGTTACCGGCTCCACCCACCATATATATGACCGGAGCGGGGATGCCATCCTTGGACAAGTTCACCGGGCTGATCGGCATGGCCCTGATCATCCTCACCGGGTATCTGCTGTCGAGTAACCGGCGGGCGATTAAGTGGAAGGTGGTGGGCTGGGGGGTGGGCTTGCAGGTGGTGTTCGCGATCTTCGTGCTCCGGGTGCCGTTCGGCCAGGAACTGTTCCGGCGCCTGGGCGATTTGGTGACGACGGTGCTCCACTACTCCTATGTCGGGTCCGAGTTCGTGTTCGGCGAGCTGGGCAAGCCGAGTTCGACCCTCGGGGTGATCTTCGCCTTCCAGATCCTCCCCGCCATCATCTTCGTCTCCGCCCTCTTCGCCGTCATGTACTACCTCGGCGTGATGCAGGTGATCGTCCGGGCCTTCGCCGTGGTGATGAGCCGGATCATGAGTGCCAGCGGGGCCGAGAGCCTGAACGTGGCGGCGTCGATCTTCATGGGGCAGACCGAGGCGCCGCTCACCATCCGGCCGTTCTTGGCCCGGATGACCCAATCCGAGCTGATGACTGTGATGACCTCCGGCATGGCTCACGTGTCGGGCTCGATCATGGCCGCGTACATCGCCTTCGGGGTCGACGCCCGCCACCTTCTCACCGCCGTGATCATGACCGCCCCGGGCACCATCATGATGGCCAAGCTGTTCGAGCCCGAAACCGGCACGCCGGAGACGTACGGCAACGTCAAGCTCGACATTCCGAAAACCGATGTGAACGTGGTCGACGCGGCGGCCCGGGGCACCAGCGAAGGGCTCCATCTGATGTTGAACGTGATCGCCATGCTGGTGTCGTTCATCGCCCTGGTCGCCCTGGTAAACGGCGCCATGGGTGGGATCCACGGCTGGTTCGGCTGGTTCCCGGAGAACATCCAGACCGTGCTGGCCTGGATCGGCCGGCCGGTGGCGTGGGCGCTCGGGGTACCGTGGAAGGACAGCGGCACGATCGGCGGGCTCCTCGGCACGCGGGCCGTGTTGAACGAGTTCATCGCGTTCTCGCAGCTGGGCCCGCTCAAGGCCACCCTCGATCCCCGGTCATTCGTCATCGCCTCCTTTGCTCTGGCCGGGTTCGCCAACATCAGTTCGGTCGGGATCCAGATCGGCGGGATCGGGGCCCTGGCTCCGACCCGGAAGGGGGATTTGGCCCGGCTCGGCTTCCGAGCCATGCTGGCGGGGACGCTGGCCAACTTCATGTCGGCGGCGATTGCGGGGATTCTGCTTTAACTGGAGGCCCATCAGGTTTGCCGTGAAGCGAAACCATCCAGCTTGGTGCTTTCTTTTCGACCATCTTCTTTTTGCGCCTTGCGCATCGCCACATCCGTTCCAACATTCGAAGGAGCGGTCATCCCAAACCGCGCCCCGAGCGAACCACCTCTCATCGCGGTCGACGATTGATACGCGCCCTCGCCGGCGCAGCTCATCATCACCAATCCCACCGGCACGGTCTACGTTCACCCGGGCAAGCCCAGCTACAGCGTGAGCTTTACGGTCGACAACGAAACTGGATCGGCGGGATCCTGGGGCGTGAGTTGCTCCTTCACCGCACCGGTCGCGAGTTGCAGTGCGCCGGCCACCACGGGCACGATCCAGAACGGTTCCATCAAGATGGTGGCCGTGACCTACACGGTGAGCGGGACGGGCACCGGGTCCGTCTCGATCAACATCGGCAGTGGCTTAGCCACCGGGGACCGGACCGTGGTCATCTCGATCCCGGCCCCGACGATCACCCCGACCGGCACCACGATCACGACCACGCCCCAGACCGATTCGTCCTACACATTCACCATCACCAATTCCGCCACGGCGAGCGAGACCTACCAGATCACCCCGATCTGTACCGGGGCTGGGCTCGATCCGGGCTGTTGGGTGTCGGCAACCTCCGCCGCCCTGGCGTCGAGCGGCACGACGAATGTCACGCTCTACTACTCCACCCTGGCGGCCGGGTCCACCGGCACCCTTGGGCCTGTCCCGATAAAATGGACACCTAGTTATGCAGCGAGCCGGCGTGGCTGCTGCTCAAAGGCGGCCGGGCTGAGGAGCCCCGCGAAAGGGCAGCAGCTCACTCCACCGATCACGATCCTCCGGGTGGCGAGGCGCTGACCAGGGCCCCTCCCTTATGTTTGGCCCCACGTATGGACAATGAATCCCTGACCGAGTCCTCCCCGCTCGCCGACCGTGTCCGCACTGCCCTCGAATTCCTCGAATTGCTGGTGGAAGACCGGGCCGTGCTGACCGAACTCGACACCGAGACCAAGGTCCGCCTGCTCCGCGCCGCCGGCATGGTGTCCCGCCCCGATGCGCTCGCCCGCCGGCGGGTGGTCAAGGCCAAACGGGTGGAACGCCGGCACGCCAAGGTCCAGAGGATCGAGACCGTTCTGGCCGATACCGGAATCCGCAGGCTCCGCCGGGAGCAGGTCTTCACCACGCCCAACTACTTCGCGCCGATCGGATTTCCCCAGGAGACGGTCGAGGATCCCGACTTCCGGGAAGCGACCGAACCGCAGCACTGCTACACCTGCAAGCGGGACTATACCGC
>JAYUZK010000220.1:0-4547 GCA_043751835.1 Gemmatimonadota bacterium
AGGTTGACGATCAGCCACGGGAGCCGACTTCGGACCGCCTCGGTCCACCCGGCGCCAAGGTCTTCGTCGCCCGCCACGCCGCCGAACTTGAGGAGGTCCTCAGTGGCCTCGGCCTCGCCCACGTCCATGACGTCGTCGAACGTGATCCGGCCAAGCAGCCGATGCTCCCCATCGACCACCGGAATCGCCGCGACGTTGTAGCGGCCCATCAGGCGGGCCACCTCCTCCTGGTCCATTCCGGGAGTGACGGTGACGTCGAGCTCATCCATTGCATCCGCCACGGCCCGCTCCGGCGGCGACAGCACGAGGCGTTTGAAGTTCATGACGCCCTTGAGATGCCCGCCTTCGTCGATGACGTACGCCTCCGAAAAATCCTCCACCTCGTCGGCCTGCCGGCGAACCTCGTCAAGCGCCTGCCCCACGGTGTCGGTCAGGAGGACCGTCACCATCTGCGAGGTCATCAGCCCGCCGGCGGACTCCGAGTCATACTGGAGCAGGTCCTCGACTTCTTCCCGCTGCTCGGGATCGTCGACCTGGGCAAGGATCCGTCGCTGTTCTTCCGGTTCGAGTTCGCCGAGGAGGTCGGCGGCGTCGTCGTCCGGCATTTCCTCGACGATATCGGCGGCCTCCGCCGGTTCGAGCGCGGCCAGCGTATCCTCGGCGTGTTCTTCACCCGGCAGCTCCCACAAGGCCGAGCCCGACAGCGACGGCGGGAGCAGCTTGACGATCTCGACCCGCTCATCTTCGTCGGCCTCGGCCAGCACGTCGGCGAGATCGGCGGGCTCCAACTGTTCAGCCAACTCCACGAATTGGGCCACCCGGCCGTCGCGCACCAGACCCAGCAGTTTCTGGACGGCGTGCGGGGTCATCGCGCCTCCCCGCCGAGCACCAGGGGGTCCGGGCCGATCCGGCGAACCACGAGTCGCTCGATCCGGGTTGCGGACGCCGCGAGGATGTCGAACTCGAGGCCCACGACTCGAAGCCGCTCACCGAGCCTGGGGAACCGGCCCAACAACTCGGCGAGCCGTCCGCCAACGGTCTGGGACTGGCCCTCGGGAAGGCGAACCCCGAACCGCTCCTCCATCTCGCTGACGTCGGCCGAGCCGGTGGTTTCCCATGGCCCCGCCGCGATCGTGACCCGCCGCTCGGTGGTGTCGTCGTGCTCGTCATAGATCTCGCCGACCATCGCGGCGAGGAGGTCTTCCATCGTCACGATGCCCAGGGTCCCGCCGAATTCATCGAGGACGACGGTCAGATGGCGGCGTTCGCGTTGCATGTCCAGCAGCACGTCGCCCGAGCTCCGGGACCCGGGCGCCGCGGCCACCGGCCGAACCGCGACCCGCTCGCCGGCCTTGGTCTTGAGCAGATCGATGACATGCACCATCCCGACGATCTCGTCGGCGGTGCCGCGATAGACCGGCAGCCTGCTGTAGCCGCTCTGCACGAACGCGGCTTCGATCTCCTCGGGCAGAGCGCCTTCCGGGATGGCTACCAGCGCCGTCCGGGGCGTCATCAGCTCACGGATCGGGCGCTGAGCGAAGGTGAGGACATTGCCGACCATCGCCAGTTCCTCGGAACGGCCTAACGCCCCAACGGCGCCGTCGCGCCAGAGGGCCCGGATGTCGGCCGGCCCCCGGGTCGCCGGCTCTGGAAGGACCCATCCCACCACCCGGGACCAGGGCACCAGAATCGGTCGGAGGAGATCGCCCACCCGGGCGGCCCGGTGCTCGGTGAGCCAGCGCGGCAGCACGTAGCCGCTGAACATGACGAACGGCAACGCGACGAGCAGCAGCAGCACGAAGACGGCCGAGAGCGGCAGGCTTCCGGTCATCCCATCCACCACCGCCGACAATCCGGCGGCCAAGAGCGCGATCCCGAATCCAGTGGTCGCCGTCGCGGCCGCAAGCTCCCGTTCGGCGCGGGACAACCACCCGAGCGATTCCTCCGCGCCCTTGAGCCGGCGCGAGACGGCGACGGCGAGGTCCGTCCGGCTCACCGTAATGAGTGCAGCCGTCGACGTGGCGCCGAAGATGGTCACCACGAGCCCGATCACCACCGCGATCCAGATCACGGGACCACCACCGCGGGCCCGCCGGGCACGGCGCTTCGACGCACCGTAACGCGCCGGACCCGACGCCGGACGATCGTGTCGATCGTGATGGTGACATCGCCGGCCTTGAGGTCGTCTCCGGCCCGAGGCACCCGGCCCGCCAGCGCCAGGACCAGTCCACCGACCGTCCCCACGTCGTCGCGGCCGAACCGATGATCCATCTCGGCTTCGAGGTCGGTCAGCGGCGTGTTGCCCTGGACCACCCAGACACCATCGCCGGCCGGGGCGATCGGCGCCAATTCCTCGGTGTCGTATTCGTCCTGGATCTCGCCCACGATCTGCTCGAGCACGTCCTCGAGGGTCACGATCCCGCTGGTCCCGCCATACTCGTCGACGACGACGACCAGATGGCCCCCGCCACGCTGGAAATCGCGGAGTTGCCGGTCGAGCCGTTTGGCCTCGGGCACGAACTCGACCGGCCGGACCAGTGGATGCCAGTCGCCCGGGTCGCCCGCCAGCAGATCCTTGGCGTAAATCACGCCGACGACGTTGTCGGGATCGCCCTCGACCACCAGCAGCCGAGAATGCTCGGCCACCCGGAGCGTGTCGAGTACCTGCGATTGGGCCGCCGAAAGATCGACCGACACGATGTCGAGCCTGGGGGTCATGACCTCTTCCACCGTCATATCGGGCAGGCTGAAGACGCCGGACAGCCTCTCGCGGAGATCCTGATCGGCCGAGCGTGAGGGCGCCTGCCCGATCCGGCCGCCCCGATCGGCCCACGCCACCAGAACGAGGAGCGGCTTGAACGCCGAGAGTGAAACAGCCGCCACCCGGCCGTCGAATCGGATCAACCCGGGCTCGTTCGCCGCCCAGAGTCGTGGCAATAAATCACCGACCACCCAGACGAACAGCACGGCGAGCAACAGCCGGATCAGCGACTCCGGGAACGGCCACGCCCACCACGCCAGCGCGAGGCCACCCAGGAACGATGCGATCATCAACAGCGCGAGGTGGACCACGTGGAGCGCCCGCGCCGGAGACAGGGGCCCGGTCTCCCCACCAGACGGCGCCAGGAGGCGTGGCAGGCCGGCCTCGTCCTCGGAGGCGAGCACCACGGCGGCCGCCCACAGCGTGCAGAGCGCGGCCACCACCGGGGCCACGCCGAGCCGAAGGGCGGCGATCAGTTCAGACACGCGAGGTATCGCTCCTGGCGGCGCCACATCGGCGATGACGACCTGCTTTCGTCCTGCGGGTGATCGTAGCCAAGGGCATGAAGGGTGCCGTGGATCACGAGCCGCAACAACTCCTGCGAGACCGCAATCCGCCGGCTTCGGGCTTCGCGCACAGCCACCGGGCGGCACACATAGATATCGCCATGCAGCTCACCCCTCGCCCCTGGAAGCGCAAACGACAGCACATCGGTAGGCCAGTCGTGCCCCATCCACTCGGCGTTGAGGCGGCGCATCCGAACGGCGCCGACGATGGTCACGGTGATCCGCGCCCGCCGCCGCTCCCGCTCGAGGACCAGCAACACCGCCGCCGTGATCCGGCGGGCCGACAGCGGGGCGATCCGTCCCGCCACGGTCACGGCGGACCCGGCCGCTCGATCAACCGTTCTGATCCTGGGCGTACGCACGAATGATTTCGCGAACCAGTCGGTGCCGGACCACATCGGCCTCGGTCAGGTAGCAGAACACCAGTCCGTCGATCCCGGGCAGAATCCGTTCGATCTGGATCAGGCCGGAGTCCCCGCGCTTCGGCAGATCGACCTGCGTCTTGTCCCCGGTCACCACCACCTTGCTGTTCACGCCGAGGCGGGTGAGAAACATCTTCATTTGAGCGGCGGTAGAGTTCTGCGCTTCGTCGAGAATGATGAAGGCGTCCGACAGGGTCCGCCCCCGCATGTAGGCGAGGGGGGCGATCTCGATGGTCCGGCTTTCGATCGCCTTCTGGACCCGATCGTGCGGCATCATGTCCTCGAGCGCGTCGTACAGTGGCCGGAGGTAGGGGTCGACTTTGGCCTGGATATCGCCAGGGAGGAAGCCGAGGGATTCGCCGGCCTCCACCGCGGGGCGGGCGAGAATGATCCGGCGGACCCGCTTCCGCGCCAGGGCCTCGATCGCCTTGGCGACGGCGAGATAGGTCTTGCCGGTGCCGGCGGGGCCGATCCCGATCACGATATCATTTTCCGCGATCGCCGCGAGATAGTCTTTCTGGCCCTGGGTCTTCGGGAGAATGGCCCGCCGGAGTCCGGGCAGGAGAATCCGGCCCTCCCCGGGCGTCGAGAGTTCGAGCGGCACCGCCCCGTCCTGGATCATCCGGCCGATCATGTCCGGCGTCACCGCCTCGCCGATCCGGGCGAGATCGATCAGCGCCTGAACCACGACTCCGCCCCGATCGACTTGCTCCCCCGGGCCCGAGATCGCCAGCGTGTCTCCCCGCAGGGTGGCCCGAACGCCTAACGCTCGACCCAGCTCGACCAGATTCGCGTCGT
>JAYUZK010000221.1:0-11196 GCA_043751835.1 Gemmatimonadota bacterium
AGATCGCCTAGTCCGGGCCGGCCACGCACGCGCCGATTTCGTCGTTGCAGTAATCGATCACGTCTTCCATGGTCGTAGCTCCGACCATCGTGAGTTTTCGCGGACCAAGGCCCGGCATCCGCAGACCAACGGGATCGTGGAACGGTTCCAGCAGACGATCTTGGATGAGTTCTACCGGGTCGCGTTTCGGAAGAAGATCTACCACAGCCTGGAGGACCTGCAGGTGGACCTGGATGCCTTCCTGGAGTCCTCCAACACGGCGCGGCCGCATCAGGGCCGCTGGTGCTACGGGAAGACGCCGATGCAAACGTTTCTGGACAGTGTGCCGCTGGCGCAGGAGAAGCAGCTCGCGGCCTAACCGGACACCGGGGCGACGACTGTCTGTCAGGTCAAGTACAGCCTTTCGCACGGGGTCTTGACTGCTACTTGATCGGCCGGTACCAGAGTGTAGTATCTCGAACGCAAGGCATCCCGTGTCCCGCTGCATGACCCTGACCGCCGGCTGGCGCCGGCTCGCCCGAGCCCTCTGGCCCGCCGTCGTTCTGCTGGGTGGTCCGCAAGCCCTCCCGGCTCAGATCCCCGATTGGCTCGCGGCCGGCCACCGGGTCCTGATCCTCCGCAAAACCGACGGACCAATGATCACCGGGGTCATCACCAGTCACCGCGGCGACTCGATCACCGTGGCGGAGGGAGCCGGCGAAACCCGCTTGGCGGGAGCCGACATCGCCCAGCTCGACGTCAGTCGGGCCCGCCGGTCGCTGGCGGCCAGCGGCGCGGCACTCGGCCTCGGGCTCGGCGTCCTCACCGGCGTTGCCGCCGGTGTCGCCGGACGGAACGACAAGGCCGCCAGCGCGTTCGTGCTGGCGATCGTTTTCGCGGCAATCGGGGCTCCAATGGGCGCTCTCCTGGGCTCCCAAGCCCACGCGGACGTCTGGACCAGGATCTATCCTGCCGCCCGCCCACGACTGAGCTTCGCGCCCACTGTCGGCGGAATCCGGGCGGCGATCACGCTCCCGACCGCAGCCATCTTCGGAGGCAACCACCCATGACCGCCACCGGCTCCTTTCGCCCTGCCCTGCTGCTCGCCCTTTGGGTCCTTCCCGCCTGCACCACGTGGGAGCCCCAACTGGTCCCCGTGGCCGTCGTGGTGGAGGCCGCGCAACCAGGCCGAATCAGGGTCATCTCCCATGGGCAACCGCTCATCCTGTCCCACCCGAGTATCCGCGGCGACAGCCTGGTCGGGGCGAGTCCGACCGGCGACGAGACCGTGGCGCTGGCCGACGTGACCGCCGTCTGGGTCCATCGCACGAACCCGGTCGCCGCCCTCGTCGGGATTCCTCTCACGCTCGGGATCGGAATCATGGCGCTGTTCGCGGCGTACCCCTACTGACGCCGCCCTGGCCGGGGGTCGGACCGGCCTTGAACTACAGCCGGAGCCAATAGACGGGGACAAGTGCCGCGAGCGCAGCGCCGGATTGCAGTGCGAGGACCTGCATCGCCTGTCTCGGAGCCCGTGGCAGCCACTTGATGGCGAAGAACGCCACGACCGGCACCTATCCCGCCATGAGGAGCTGAAAGAGACTCGGCTGCTTGATCAGGGAGGTGTTCATCGCCCCCTCAGCGATTCTCGTACACCAGGCTGGTCAGGTACTGGATCGTCGTTCGCTGCTCATCGACCTGGAACGCCAGCAAGTCACCAATCGTCACGATCCCCGCCAACCCCGCCCCGTCTCGAACCGGCAGATGCCGGATTCGCTTCGCCGTCATCACCGAGGCGCACTCCTCGAGGGTCGTCTCGGGCACGCAGGCCAGCACCTCCGTGGTCATCACCTCGCCGACGGCCGTGGTGTCCGGATTCCGGCCCTGACCGACGACCCGGCGGAGAATGTCCCGTTCGGTGAACATCCCCATCAGCCTCCCTTCGCCATCGACCACGACCAGGCCGCCGACCCCGTGCTGATTCATCAGCGCGGCGGCTTCGACCACGTGGTCGGCGGGGGAGACAGTATGGACGAGTTGACCCTTGCGACGGAGGAGATCGAGCACGGTGGCCATGGGCCCTCCTTTATGGGATGTCCCATAGATAGGAACTTTCCCGGCGGAGCGCCACAACCTGGCCCCGGGGATGATCTCCGACCGACTATCTTGGACTCCGGATTTGCCGGACCACGAAACCCCTGGAGTCGCCCGATGTCCGTCCCACAGGCCGCCCCGCCGAGCCGACTCAGCGTGGAGGTCGCCCGTCGCCGCACGTTCGCCATCATCAGCCACCCGGACGCGGGCAAGACGACTCTCACCGAGAAGCTGCTGCTCTACGGCGGCGCCATTCACCTGGCCGGGACGGTCAAGGCCCGGCGCCAGTCCCGCCACGCCACGTCCGACTGGATGGAGGTCGAGCGGGAACGCGGGATCTCGGTCACCTCGAGCGTGATGCAGTTCGATTTCGAAGGCATTCGCCTGAACCTGCTCGACACCCCCGGCCACCAGGACTTCTCCGAGGACACCTATCGCACCCTGATGGCGGCCGACAGCGCGATCATGCTGCTCGACAACCGAAAGGGCGTCGAGGAGCGGACCCGGCAGCTGTTCGATGTCTGCCGCCTCCGCCGAGTGCCGATCGTCACCTTCGTCAACAAATGCGACCGCCCCGGGACCGACCCGCTGACGCTGATCAGCGAGGTCGAGCGGGATCTTGGCCTTCACTGCCACGCGATGACCTGGCCAATTTTCGGGAGCACCGGGCTGATCGGGGTCTACGACCGGCGGACCAAACGGGTCATGCTGTTCGACCGCGGCACCGATCATGGCGCCTCCCGAACGGCGGTGGCGGACTTGGCGCTCGATGACCCGGCGTTCGTGGCCGTGGCCGGCGCGGCCAGCCGCGATCGGTTGCTCGACGACATCGCGTTGCTCGACCAGGCCAGTCATCCGTTCGACCTCGCCGCGGTCCAGGCCGGCAGCCTGACCCCGGTGTACTTCGGGAGCGCGCTCACCAATTTCGGGGTCGAGCCGTTCCTCCACGACTTCCTCAGGCTGGCACCGGCCCCCGGCGTTAGGCAGTCGTCCACCGGTCCGATTCCGGCCGACCGCCCGGACTTCTCCGGCTTCGTGTTCAAGATCCAGGCGAACATGGATCCCAAGCACCGGGATCGAATCGCCTTCGTGCGGATCTGCTCGGGGCGGTTCGAGGCGGGGCTCTCCGTGACCAACACCCGCACGGGCAAGCGGGTCCGGCTGGCCGCGCCCCAGCAGTTTTTGGCTCGCGAACGGACCCAGACCGACGAGGCCTGGTCGGGCGACGTGGTCGGCGTGCTCGATCGGGGAACCCTTCGGATCGGTGACACACTGGCGGAAGATCCCGCCATCCGGTTCGAGGGAATTCCACGCTTTGCGCCCGAGCACTTTGCCCGCGTGGTCCCGGCCGACCCCCTCCGGCGGAAGCAACTCGACTCGGGGCTCCGCGATCTGTCCGAGGAAGGCGCGGCCCAGGTGTTTTACGTCGACGGCGGGTCCGGCTCCGCCCCAATCCTCGGCGCGATCGGCCGGCTCCAGTTCGACGTCATGGTCCACCGCCTCGAGCGGGAATACAACGCGCCCTGCCGGCTCGAGCCGATCCTGTACGGCCATCCCCGCTGGGTCACCGGGCCGCGTGAGGCGATCGACCAGGCCGGTAACGGTCGCGGCCGGCTGCTCCTCTACGACGCCAAGGGCGCCCCGGTAATCCTGTTCGAGAACGCCTCCACGCTGTGGGTCGCGCAGCAGGGCGAAAAGGGGCTGGTCTTTCACGAGGTGGCCCCGTAGGCGGGAAAAACGCTAGATTGGTTCCGTTGGCCGCCAGACCCCCAATTCAACCGGAGCCCCGCCCCGTGCCCAGACTGCGCCTTGTCGTCGGACTGGTCCTTCTCGCAGGCCCGCTGCTCGCCCAAGCCCCACATCACCCGCTCGATGGACTCTCGGGGGCCGAGCACTGGATCGCTCGCGACGTGCTGGTGGCCGCCGGCAAATTCGACACGACGACCCGAGTCGCCTACGTCGGCTTGAATGAGCCGCCCAAGGCCGAGGTCCTCGCGTGGCGGCCGGGCATGGTCCTCCGGCGGGAGGCGAAGGTCCACCTGGTGACCGGCGGCAAGGGGTGGGATGCCGTCATCGATCTGGTCGGCCGCAAACTGCTCCGGTTCGATCCGGTGCCGGGCGTCCAGTGGATGCACACCGGCGACGAGGTCGGCGCGGCACAGGCACTCGTGCTGGCCCATCCGGACTTCATCGCCGGGCTCCACCGGCGGGGCATCACGGACTTCTCCCTGTTGAGCTGCTTCCCGATCGCCACCGGGTACATGGGCCTTCCGGAGGAGCAGGGGCGCCGGATGGTTCGGGTGGAATGCAGCGACACCCATCGGGCCTTCAGCGGCTACGGCGTCCCGCTCAGCGACCTGGTGGCGGTGGTCGATCTCACGGCCAACAAGGTCGTCCGGGTGATCGACAGCGGCCCGGTCACCTACGGCGAAGATCGCGGCGACTGGGACACCGAGGCCGTCGGGCCGGACCGGAGCGGGCTCAAGCCGCTGGTACCGACCCAGCCGCAGGGGCCGTCGTTCACGATCAGCGGCGGCGAGGTCCGCTGGGACCAGTGGTCGTTCCGGATCCGGGGCGACATGCGGCGGGGCCTGGTCATCTCGATGGCGCGCTTCAACGACCAGGGCCGGGACCGGTCGGTGATGTACCAGGGATCACTCTCGGAACTATTCGTGCCCTACATGGCGCCGGACGAACGGTGGAACTACACGGCGTACTTCGATCTCGGCACCTTCCCCGGAATTTTTGAAGGAGTGATGGGATCGCTGGAACCCGGGATCGATTGTCCCGCCAACGCGGTGATGGTCGATGGTATCGTCGCGGGGTGGAAGGGAGAGCCCCGGCGGAAGCCGAGGGTGAGCTGCCTCTACGAACGCGCCAGCGGCGACCCGATCTGGCGCCACGGGGCCCAGTTCGGCGTGGCCGACGGACGGCCCCGGCGGGACCTGGTCCTCCGGATGGTGACCCACGCCGGCAACTACGACTACCTGTTCGACTGGGTCTTCGGACAGGACGGCGCCATCAATGTCGATGTCGGCGCCACCGGGATCATGCAGGTCCGGGCCGCCAACGCGACCGACAGCACCCATCGCGGCGACCGCTACGGCCGTTATGTCTCGTCCAACCGGGTCGCCGTCAACCACAGCCACTTCATGTCGTTCCGGATCGACCTCGATGTCGATGGGACCAGCAACAGTCTGCTGGTCGAGCGGATCAAGACCGAACGGCTCCCCGCCGGCAATCCCCGCCGGAGCCTCTGGCGCGCCGAAGGCAGCGTGGCCCGGACCGAGCGCGAAGGCCAGCTGATGAGCACGATGGCGGAGCCGCAGGTCTGGCGGTTCGTGAATCCGGCGGTCAAGGGTGTGGCCGGCGACCCGGTGGCCTATCAGATCGCCGTCGAACATGGGGCGATGTCGCTGCTGAGCCCGGATGACTGGCTGGTCAAGCGGGCCGGCTTCATCAACAACATGCTCTGGGTAACGCCCTATCGCGCCGACGAGCTGTTCGCGGCGGGAGAGTACCCCACCCTGAGCACCGGTGGCGCGGGCCTGCCGGCCTGGACCGCCGCCAACCGTCCGATCGAGAACACCGACCTGGTCGCCTGGGTCACCCTCGGCTTCCACCATGTGCCGAGGGTCGAGGACTGGCCCGTGATGCCGGTGGCCTGGCACCATTTCGAAATCCGGCCTAACGGTTTCTTCGAACACAACCCGACCCTCAACCTGCCGAAGCCCTAACCCTTCATGTTGCGGATCGCATTCATCGCCACGTCGTGCCGGGCCTTGGCGGCACCGGCCATCGCGCTGAACTGTTGGCTCTCGGTCTCGATCGTCTGCTGAAGGCGGCCGAGCTGCTTGATCACCCCGCCCTCGATCCCCAGGGCCTCGACTCGGGTCCGCACCGTCTTGAGCCCCTCCGTCTCGGCCCCATATTTCTAGAACCGGTTGGTCGGATCGCGCGGCGCAAGGGAATCTCGACCACAATCGGAGAGGGGTCCCGCGCAGAGCCCCGGATCGCCAAATGGCGCGAAAGGCCAGGCGGAGCGATTCTTGATGGACAGCGATACCCCTCGACTTCACGGCGAGCATCGGAGACTGGAACATGGACCTCGGACTTCGCGGCAAGGGCGCCGTCATCACCGGCGGCAGCAAAGGCATCGGGCGGGCCATCGCCCTGGGCCTCGCGCGGGAGGGCGCGGGCGTCGCCATTTGCGCCCGTGGCGAGACAGCGCTCCGCGAGACCGAAGCCGAACTTCGGGCCCTCGACGTGCCGGTGCTGGCCCAATCCTGCGACGTGGCGGATGCCGCGGCCCTCGACCGGTTCCTCGACGCCGCCAAGGCCGCGCTGGGCCGGATCGACATTCTCGTCAGCAACGCCTCGGCCATCGCCTTCGGCAACGACGAGGCGGCCTGGAAGAGCAGCATCGACATCGACGTCATGGCCGCGGTGCGCTCGACCTGGAAGGTGGTCCCGGACATGACCGCCTCGGGCGGCGGCGCCATCATCTACATCTCGTCGGGCTCGGGGCTCGAGGCGGGATCCCCGCCCGCCTACGCCGCCGCCAAGGCCGCGCTCATCAGCCTGTCCAAGACGATGGCGGTGGCGCTCGCGCCCAACAACATCCGGATCAACGTGGTCCTCCCGGGCTCCATCGAGTTCCCGGGCGGCGTGTGGGCGTCGATCAAGCAGGGCAACCGGCCCATGTACGATGCGGTCCTGGCGACGATTCCATCGGGGCGCATGGGGCTGGCCGAGGAAGTGGCGGACACCGTGGTGTTCCTGGCGTCGGCACGGGCCAACTGGGTCAGGGGCGCCGCCGTCCGGGTGGACGGCGGCCAGGGGAAGGCCAACCTCTAGGGTTTGAGGTAGCGGTCGAGGAATGCCTCGAGCCGCTGATACAAATCGACCCGGTGGGCCGGATTCCGGAATCCGTGCGGCTCCCCGGGGAACGTCCGGGACTCAAAGGTCTTGTGATAGGCCTTGAGGGTGTCGACTGCCAATTGGAATTGGTGAAACGGCGCCCGGACGTCCGACTCGCCGTGCATGATGAGGAGCGGGGTCTGCACGTTCCGGATCCGCGCCAAAGTGTTGCTCACGGCGTAGACTTCGGGCCGCTCGGCGGGTGCGCCACCGTGCCCTGTCTTGATGAAGATCCTGCCTAACCGGTCGGCGTTGGTGTAGGCGTCGCCGAAGTCGTAGATCCCGGCCATCGGCACCGCGGCATCGAACACTTCGGGGTACCGGGTGATCGTGGCCATCGACATGATCCCGCCGTAGCTGTAGCCGTAGATCCCAACCTTCCCGCTCGACCAGCCTTGAGCCCGAAGAAATTTCCCCGCCTCCGCGGCATCGTGCGCCTGGCCGCTGGCCCAGTCGTTGATCGAGAGATTCTGGAACTCGCGCCCGAACCCCGACCCGCCCCGATAGTTGATGGCGAGCACGACGTAGCCCTTCGAGGCGAGATACTGCTCGGTCAGATTCTCGACCTGCAGATACGAGTTGGTGCCGCCGCCATGGACGTTGACCAACGAGGGGTACTTGCCCCCCGGACGGAATCCGGGCGGCAGATAGAGAAAGCCCTGGATGTAGAGTCCGTCGAAACTCCGATAGGAAATCTCCGTTGGCGCCCGCACTCCCGCCCAGCGCTCGCCAAAATGGGTGAGTTGCCGGGGCACCCCGCCGTCCACCCGCTGGCGAAAGACATCCGCCCCGGTGGTGAGCCCCGTCTGCACCATGACGATGTCCCCACCGGCCGACAGGTCGAAGGTGCGGATCGTACCGCCGAGATGAGTGACCCGGGTGGCGACGCCGCCGGAGGCCGCGACCGACCACAGGTTCATCACGCCGCGCTCGAGATATGGAAACACCAGCGATTCACGAGACCATCGGACCCGCTGACTGTGCAACCAGTCCGAGCCATACACCTGCGTCGAGACGGCGCGTTCATCGCCGGTCACGGCGTCGACTACGTAGAGATCGCTCAGATCCTCGTACCAGTAGCCCCGTTTGGCCGTGCCGAGCAGGGCGATCGAACGGCCGTCGGGCGACCAGGTCGGCGTGGTGGATGCCATGAAACCGTGCGACAACTGGCGGTTGACCCGAGTCTCGACGTCCGTGACCCAGAGGTCGTCCGACCAGTAGTCGCCGCGGTTCGAGATATAGGCGATCCGTTTCCCGTCCGGCGACCACGCCGGCACGAACCGGGGATCGTCCACGGCAATGGCCGAGTCGGTGAGGCGGCCTGGCGGCCCCCCGTCGGACGGTACCACCCAGAGGTCCTGATAGCCGCTCCGGGTCGAATAGAACGCCACCCGGCGCCCGTCCGGTGAGACCTGCGGCGCGCGCTCGTCCCCCGAATCGCTGGTCAATCGGGAGGCGGTGGAGGCGCCCAGCGCCACGACCCAGAGATCGTTGTCCCGACTGAAGACGATCCGCCGGCTGTCGGGAAACCAGGCCGGCGCCGATCCGGTGGCCCAGAACGTCGGCGCCGTCGCCCCGTCCATTGGCACGAGATAGATCCCGGTTCCCGCCGAGCCCGCCGCCGTTACCGCCACCCAGCGCGCATCGGGCGAGATGGCCACGTCGAACGCGCCGCGGTTCCGGGTCTGGATGTTCTGGATGGTCAGGGGCACGGGCGCCTGCGCCAGCCCCGGGGTGGCGATGCCCACGACGCAGGCCAGCCAGCGAAACGACTTCAATGGAGCCACCGGTCAACCGTAAGGCCGGGCACCCGCCCGAATTCCCTGACATTGCCGGTGGCAACCGCAAACCCGGAGGCGCGCGCCACGCTCGCGATCACCAGGTCCCGTTCCGAGATCGGCTTCGAGCGAAGGGCCACCCGAAGCTCGGGGTAGTGGCGAGCCGCGGCTCGGTCAAACGGGAGCAGGGCCACGCCGCTCTCGAGAATCGATTCCACCTGTTCCAGGTTTCCGGCCGGATCCCGGCTCACCAGCGCCCCGAATCGAAGCTCTGCCTCGGTCATCGTCGTGATCCCCAGATCCGCCGGGGACAGGGCGCGGAGCCGTTCCGGGATCCCCTTCCGCCGCCGCAGCCACTCGGCACAGACATCGGTATCGAGCACCCACGGCCCAACCGGTTCAGGCTTCATCGTCGAACCGGCCCAGGGCCGCATCGCGATGCGGCGCATCGGGCAGAGGGGCCGGGGCCGCGAAGTCTGCCGCGACCGGCTCGGTGCGGTCAAACCACCGCCAGAAGGCGGACGGCCACTTCGGTTTTTCCATCGGATCGAGAATCACGCGACTGCCCTCCTTCCGGACCCGGACATACCGACCTTCGAAACGACATGCGGCGGGCAGACGCACGGCCTGGCTTCCACCGGTCATGAACAGCCCAGCGCGAAACTCTTCGCTCACCGACCCCCGCCATTCAATCGACGTAGATACAGTATCTACATTCGGCCAGTTTGGCACGGCAACCGGTTGGGTCGCCTGGACACTGAGCCGAACGCCGCGTCGGGGGCGGTCAGATCAGCTTGACGAGCTGCTTCCCGAAATTCCGGCCCTTGAGCAGCCCCATGAACGCTTCCGGCGCGGACGCGAGCCCCTCCGCCACCGTCTCCCGATACTTGAGCTTCCCCATCGCGACCAACCCACCCAGTTCCTTGAGCGCCTCGGGCCAGACCTCCATGTGCTCGCTCACGATGAACCCTTCCACCTTCATCCGGTTCACCAGAATAAGCTGAGGCGCCATCATCGGAATCGGCTGGCCGTTGTACCCCGAGATCATCCCGCACATCGCGATCCGCGAGAACGCGTTGGCCCGGAGCATCACGGCGTCGAGAATCATCCCGCCAACGTTCTCGAAATACCCATCGATCCCCTTGGGGCACGCGTCCTTGAGTGCGGCAGCGAGCGACTTGAAATCGGGATGCTGCTTGTAGTCGATGCACCCGTCGAAGCCCAACTCCTCCACGACATAGCGGCACTTGTCCGGCCCGCCCGCCAATCCCACCGCGCGGGCACCCCGGGTCTTGGCGAGCTGACCGACCACGCTGCCCACCGCTCCGCTCGCGGCGCTCACCACCACGGTCTCGCCCGCCTTCGGGCCGATGATCGTGATCAAACCGTACCAGGCCGTGACGCCGGGCATTCCGACCGCGCCGAGGTACGCCGACAACGGGATTCGGCTGACATCAACCTTCCTCAGCGTGCCGGCCCCGGTGCCGTCGGCCACGTGATACTGCTGCCACCCGCCCATCCCGACGACCTTGTCACCAACCGTGAACTGCTGGCTCTTCGACGCCACCACTTCACCCACCGTCCCGCCGATCATCACCTGATCGAGCGATTGGGGCTGGGCGTAGCTCTTGCCGTCGTTCATCCGCCCCCGCATGTACGGGTCGAGGCTCAGGAAGTGATTCCGGACCAGGACCTGGCCGGCGCCAAGTTCCGGCACCGGCGTCTCGACCAACCGGAAGTTGGCCGCCGAGGGCTCACCGGCGGGACGCGAGGCGAGGACGATCTGCTGGTTGACGAGCGTGCTCATGGCAGGATCCGATCAGGAAAGAACGCAGGAGGCGCCGCCGTCGACGGCGAGGATCTGTCCGGTAATGTGCTTGCCGGCGTCGGAGGCAAACAGCAGCGCCGCCCCCTTCAAGTCATCGTCGTCACCGAGGCGCCGGAGCGGCACCCGTGCCGACAGGTTTCCGGCGCCGAGCTTGTCGAGTGTGCCCTTGGTCATTCTGCTCGGGAAGAAACCGGGAGCGAGCGCATTCACGGTGATGCCGTGCTCCCCCCACTCACCCGCCAGGGTCCGGGTCAGGTTCACCACGCCGCCTTTGCTGGCATTGTAGGCCACAGTCTCGTGCCCGGGCGGGTTGCCGGCGAGCCCGGCAATCGACGCCGTCATGATGATCCGTCCCTTCCGGCGTGGAATCATGCTTTGCTTGGCAATGACCTGACTGAAGAGAAAAACGCTCCGCAGGTTGAGGTTCATCACCTTGTCCCAGGCCTCGAGCGGATGATCCTCCGCCGGCGCTCCCCAGGCCGCCCCGGCATTGTTGACCAGGATCTCGACGTACCCCAGCCGATGGATCGCCTCGGCGCACACCATCGCGATCTGCCGCGGGTCACTCGCGTCAGCGGCGACCCAGGTGGCCTCGAT
>JAYUZK010000222.1:0-4004 GCA_043751835.1 Gemmatimonadota bacterium
GGCGACGATCTGCCGCTCCGGATGAGCCGGAGCGAGGGCGCCCGCCTCTGGGACGACACCGGCTGCGAGTATCTCGACTTCGTCATGGCGCTGGGCGCGGTAACGTTAGGCTACGGGCATCCGGCGGTCCGCGACGCCGCCCGGCTCGCCGTGGACCGGGGGGTCGTCGGGTCGCTTCCTCCGGTCGAGGAGGAGCAACTGGCCGAACGGCTCCGGGCGGTGGCGCCGTGGGTCGAGCGGGTGCGCTTTCTCAAGACCGGAGCGGAAGCGATCGCGGCCGCGGTGCGGCTGGCGCGGGCCTCCACCGGCCGGACAAAGGTGCTGGGCTGCGGATACCACGGCTGGCTCGACCTGGCGAGCCGGGACGCCGGTGTTCCGGAAGCGGTCCGGCTGCTCTACGATACCATCCCGTTCGGTGACGCCGAACGGACCCGGGCAATGATTCGAGAGGTGGGCGATGGGCTGGCTGCGGTGGTCGTCGAACCGGTGGTGGACGGGCCTCCCCCGGACGAGTGGCTTCGAATCCTTCGGGCTGAAACCCAGCGGGTCGGGGCGGTCCTGGTGTTCGATGAAATCAAGACCGGATTCCGGGTGGCGCTGGGTGGGGCCGTCGAGCGATGGGGCACGGTCCCTGATCTCGTCGTCTACGGGAAAGCCCTGGCCAACGGGTTTCCCCTCGCCGCGGTCGGCGGCCGGGCCGACCTCATGGAGTGGGTCAACCGGACCTGGATTTCGTCCACCCTCGCCACCGAGTTCGTGGCCCTCGCGGCCGCCCGGGCCAGCCTCGATGAAACCGAGCGCGCTCGGGTTCCCGAGCACCTCCGCACGGTCGGAGAGCGCCTGGAGCGGGGGCTTCGGCGCCTCGCGGCGGCGCATCCCCGGCTGGTGACCGGTTTCCGGGGCATCGCGGAGATGGGCTATCTCGCCTTTGCCACCGAGGAGGCCGGTGCCGCGGTGGCGGTGGAGATGGCCCACCGCGGGATTCTGTTCAAGCGGACGGCGTACAACTTCGTGTCCCTGGCGCATGGTCCCGAGCAGGTGGACCAGTGCCTGGGCGCGCTCGACGAATCGTTAGGCGCGGTGGCGCGCCGCGAATGATCGACGTTCACGCCCACTTCTACCATCAAGCGAGCGGCCGACCCGATTGGGCCGAGCGGAATCAGAGCCGTCTCGACGCGGGGGACCGGATCGGGGTTCGGTGGCACGTTGCCTCGATCCTCGGGAGCTGGGGCCGGACGTCGCCGACGTACTTTCCCTCGCCAGCCGACCTCACCGTCGGCAACGACGCGCTGCTCGGCCTGGCGGCGCAGCATGGCCGGATCCGGGGCTACGTCTGTGTCAACCCGAACTTCACCGCCCACGCGCTCGCGGAAATCGACCGCTGCCTGGCGGCCGGAATGATCGGCATCAAGCTGGCGGCAAGCCGCCGGGCCAACGATCCGCTGCTCGATCCGATCGGCGCCGCGGCCCGGGCCAGGAAAGTCCCGGTGCTGCATCACATCTGGCAGCACCGGCGCCGGGAGTGGCCTGGCCAGGAGGCGTCGGACGGAGCTGAGCTCGTGGCACTGGCCCGGCGGCATCCCGAAGTCCCGTTCATCCTGGCGCACATCGGTGGCGGCGGGGACTGGCTCCACACGCTGGCGGTGGTCCGGCCGGCTGCCAACGTGTTCGTCGATCTGTCGGGCAGCGGGGTCGATGGCGGGATGCTTGAGCGGTGTCTCGCGGCCGTCGGCGTCGGGCGGCTGCTCTGGGGCGCGGATCTGACGCTTTGCACCGGCTGGGCCAAGTACCGCTATCTCGAACGGATCCTCTCGACCGCCGATCTCGAGCGGGTCGCGTGGCGGAACGCCGCCGGCATCTTTCCCGCCGGCGCGTTCGGAGACCGGTCGTGAGGATCGACGTCAACGCGTTCGTCGGCGAATACCCGTTCCGCAACATCGAAGGCGGGGACCCGGCCGGCCTGCTCGCCGCCATGGAGCGGGTCGGGATCGATCAGGCATGGGTCTCCCATGTGAGCGCTATGTACTGGAAGGACCCCACCGAGGGCAACGATCGGCTCTATCGGATCGGCCGCGAGTATCCGGCGCTCCGGCCGGTGCCCGCCGTGCATCCGGGGCTCGCCCACTGGGCGGACTGCCTGGCCCGGGCCGCCGAGGCGCAGGTGCCTTGCGTCCGGATCGATGCGACGTTCTACGGGGTGCAGCCGCACGGTGCCGAGATGACCGCGGTCGTGGCCCGGGCCGCCGAGTTCGGCCTTCCGATCATGATGGCGGCCAAACTCGAGGACGGCCGACAGCGGCACCCACACGACGCCACGCCGGACCTCGGCCCTGCCGCGGTTCGCGGCCTGATTCGGAGCCATCCCACGGTCCGGTTGCTGGTGACCCACGCCGATCGTGATTTCATCGAACAGGTCCACTTCGGAGCCACTCCCGAGGAGTCGAGCCGGATCTGGTGGGACATCTGCTGGCTCTGGGGTCCGCCGATGGACGACTTCGAACATCTGGTTCGGAGCCTCGGCGCCGATCGGTTCTGTTTTGGGACCGGGATGCCGCTCAGGATTCCGGAGAGCGCGGCGGCGAAGCTCGATCTCTTGCGGTGCTCCGACACCGACCGGGAGCGGATTGACGGCGGCAACGCCTTGGGCTTTGCGTTCAGCTGAGCCAGCGGTCGAGGTTCCGGGCCACGAAGGCGTCGTCGGTGAGGTCGGGATAGCTCCGCAGCACTCGGGTGATCCGGACCGTCTGGCCCGGTGACAGCTGCTCGGCTGGATCGAGACAACGGCCGCTCCGCAGCAATCCCTGCCGGCGGAGGACCTCGTTGATCCCCCCGATACATCCCCGAAAACCGTTGGCGGCGTCAAAGATCGCCGCGTTCGCCTCGGTCGTTGTGGCCGCGAGCCGCAGGAGCGCCGCGGGTACCGCGCCCTCCCGCGCGGCCCGCCGGCATCGCTCCACCAGTTTCACCGCCCGCCGGGTCCAGAACGCCCAGTGCCCCAGCAGTCCGCCGACGAACCGCGCGGTGATCCGTCGGCCGGCGGACGTGGTGACCGGGAAGGCCGTGAGCAAATCGGCGACGATGGCGTCGTCGTTTCCGGTGTAGAGGGCAATCGCGCCGAGTCGGCCGGCGTCGGCCACCCCGCGCAGGACGTCGAGGGTCTGATAGCGATTGAAGGGTGCCACCTTGATGGCGACCACGTTGCCGATCTCGGCGAATCGGCGCCAGAAGCGGTAACCCAGGGGCCGACCGCCGACGGCCGGCTGGAGATAGAAGCCCATCAACGGCATCACCCGGGCCACCTCGCGGGCATGGGCGAGGAGGCGGTCGTCGGTCCACCGGTCGAGCCCGCCCAGGGAGAGCAGCGCCACGTGGTAACCCAGGTCCCGGGCGATCCCGGCCTCGGCGACCGCCTGCCGGGTGGCGCCGATCACGCCGGCGATGGTCACGACCGGCCGGCCGGGCGCCCAGTCGGCCACCGTCTCCCTGCCTAACGCCAGGACCGCCGGATAGAGCCCGGCCTTCCGGATCGAGAACTGGGTCGTGTGAACGCCGACGGCGACGCCCGCGCTGCCGGCATCGAGGTAATACCGGGTCAGCGCCCGCTGATGGCGCACGTCCCACCGGCCGGCAGCGGTGAGTGCCAGCGGATGGGCCGGGATGACGCCGCCTCGGCGGAGCGCGGCGCGGATTCTGTCGGGAGGCAGTGGTCCCATCAGAACCGGCCCTCCCGCTCTTCGAACCGGGTCGGTTTGCCGAGGTCGCCGCCGCCATCGTCGATCCAGCGGGCGATTCGGGCGATCTGGGCTGCGAGACCAGTCGGCGGCGGCCCGAAGAGCGAGGTGGCCCGGGCCGGGTTGGAGAGGAGCGCCGTCGGCGCTTCGGCCTCGCTGAAGGTCGGGGTGACTCCCCAGTGGGCGGCGAACCGGGTGGCGATGTCGCGAACCTGCACCTTCGGTCCCGTCAGGTTCAGTACCAGCGGTGGTGTGGCACAATGGCCCAGGGCC
>JAYUZK010000223.1:0-11681 GCA_043751835.1 Gemmatimonadota bacterium
GGAGACCAGGGCGGTGAAGCGTTCTACTACTGGATCTACCCGAACTTCATGCTGAACATCCTGCCCCACCGGGTCCAGGTGAATCTCGTGGTGCCTGACGGTTCGGGCCGGTGCAAGGTGTTGTTCTGGTACTACTACGACGATCCCGAGGCGGCCGGCCGGGAGCAGCAGGTCGCCGAGGACATCGCCTATAGCGACATGGTGCAGGTCGAGGATCGGGAAATCTGCGAGCGGGTGATGGTCGGTCTCGGATCGCGGGCTTACGACCGGGGCCGGTTTTCGGTGGAGATGGAGTCGGGCGTCCATCACTTCCAGCAGCTGCTGAAAGGCTCATATCGAGACTGGCGGACGGCCTGATGAGCACCGGTGAGGGTGGCGACGGGCTGAAGGCGGAGCTGGGCCTGCTCGACGCGACCATGATCAACGTCGGCACCATCATCGCGTCGGCGATCTATCTGGTGCCGGCCACCATCGCGGCGAGTTTCAGCGGGGTCTTCCCGACGCTGATGGTGTGGGTCGTGGGGGCCATGGTGTCGCTCTGCGGTGCGCTCTGCGTGGCGGAACTCGGCGCAGCCATGCCGAGAGCGGGCGGCCAGTTCGTCTACCTCCAGCGGGCCTACGGCCGGGTGTGGGGCTACCTCTATGGCTGGGGCAGCTCGGTCATCATCAATCCCGCGTCCATCGCGGCCGTCGGCGTCGGATTCGCGACCTACCTGGGATATTTCATCCCGATGGTCTCGGGCGGGGTGAAGATTGTGGCGGTGACATCGATCATGGCGCTCACGGTGCTCAACTGCTTCGGGCTCAAGCTTGGGGCGATGACCCAGAACGTTCTGACCGTGATCAAGATCGTCGCAGCCGTCGCGCTGATCGCGATGTGTTTCCTGCTTCCCGGCGGATCCGCTGCCAATCTCCAGCCGTTCTGGCCCACGGAGCCGTTCGGCGTCCTGGTGGGCAAGTTCGGGATCGCGATGGTGGCCGTCTTGTACGCCTACGACGGCTGGATCGAGATCACCTACGTCGGGAGCGAGATGCGCCGGCCGGAGCGGGACATGCCGCTTTCCATCATCATCTCGACCTTGCTCGTGGCCGTGCTCTATATCGGCGTGGCGGTCGGATTCACCTGGGTGCTCGGTCACGCGGCGGTGGGCCGGTCGCCCAGGGTCGCGGCCGATGCAGCGACGGCGGTCATCGGCACGATTGGCGCCGTCATTGTCACGGTGTCGATCCTCACCTCCACCCTGGGCGCCAACAACGGGATGATCTTCACCTCCGCGCGGATTCCCTACGCCATGGCGCGCGACGGGCAGTTCTTCCGCTGGGCGGGACAGGTGAGCGAGAAGTACTCGGTGCCGGTGACCTCGCTCCTGGTGCAGGGCGTCTGGTCGGCGTTGCTGGCCCTGTCGGGCACCTACGGTCAACTGTTTACCTACGTCGTGTTCGTGAGTTTTCTGTTCTACGCGATGTCGGCGGTGGCCGTGATCGTGCTGCGGCAACGGGAACCCGGCATGGTACGGCCCTACCGGACCTGGGGCTATCCGGTAACCCCGATCGTCTTCGTGGCGTTCGCGGGATTCCTGATCTGGAATTCGATCGTGGAGCAACCGAGGGAATCGGTGATCGGGGCGGGGCTCCTGGGGGCGGGGCTGATCTTCTACTACGCGTGCGGCTGGCATCGCGCGGCGAGAGCGGAGTGAGGCGGGGGGCCGAGAAGGGCGGGCGTATGCCCGCCCGTACCCAAATGATAGGCGGCCGCCGGTCAGGGGCTGCCGAGGAGATCCTTGATGGCCTGGTCGATCCGCTCGATCAGCTGGGGCGGGGCGCCCTTCTTGAAGTCCTCGAGCACCGCCCGGGCCGAGTCGGGGTGTCCGGCCGCCTTGTAGGCGTCGGCGGTCAGAAAGACCTTGCGGAACGCCGTCCGGCGGTCGTCGCCGGGTTCGAGCGCCTTGAGCGCCAGGAGTGCGCCGGCCGCGTCGCCCCGGTCCTTGATCTGGGACTCGATCACGGCCACTTTCGCCCCGTTGTCGTTAGGCATCCGCCGTCCCAGCTCGGTGATCAGCCGGGCGGCGCCCTCTTTGTCGCCGGCCTTCCGGTCCGCCATGGCCCGGTTATAGAGCCCGGCCACCAGGAGCCGGGTTACGTCGGCGGTGTCGCCCCAACGAATGCCGGGCCCGCCGGCGTACTCGTACACCAGCGCGCCGCCGTGTTCGGCCGCCTCGAAGATCACGAAGGCGCCCACCAGGCCGCCCAACGCTGAGACAATTCGGAAGCCCCGCACCACCCGCTTGTTGGACAATCCGATCGCCAGCAACTCGACCAGGCCCACGGCGAGCAGAACCGTCCGGGCGTTGTTGCCATAGTCCTCATGCTCCTGGACGGCCTTCGCGGCGCCGGGGATCCGTTCCACGGGCCCATGGGCTTGCCGGCCGGACAGGGCGGTGAAGTACGCCACGACCCCGCCGCTGATCAGGAGGGCGGCCGCGGCCTGGTTGGTCCAGGACGCTTTACCGGTGAGCGAGATCACCCGGAAGGTGACGCCGACGATGCAGAGCACCACGGCAAAGTGAACCAGCTGCGGGTGGAAAGAGGCAATGTCAGGCATGGTCATTGGGGTGGTCCTCGGCGCTGCTGTTGGGTGGTGACTTGATCCGGTCGGGCACTTGCCGCCACTGCTCCGGTGTCAAAATAGCCTGCGTTTCCTTGAGCGCCCAGGCACTGTTTGCGCGGCCGGCCTTGGACCCGGAGTTCCCGCAGCTGCACTGGCGTGGAACTCATCTTCACGTTGGCGACGATCCGGTCTTCGTCGGCCTGGCGGTTGATGGTCCGCCGGCCGGGAACACGATCGTATAGCGGCGCAGACGAGCGGCGCGATCAACGGCAGGAAACGATTTCTCATGACCCAAGACCCTACGGACTCACCGCCCGATTCGTTGGCGGACCCGGCCGAAGGCGGTCCGGCCGAGGGCCACGGCCACCAGCCAGAGCTTGCGGGACCCCCGAACTGACGATCGGGTGTCCCAGGCGTGGGTGTCGCGGCGTCGGATTACGGTCCCGATTTCCGAGTAGATCAGGCGGGCGGATTGAATCGACCAGGCGGGTCGGAAGGCCAGATGTTCGATGCCGGTGTCGGCGCGCCGGTAGAGTTCGTCACCGCAATCCAGCAATCGGGACACCAGGGCGCCCACCGCGGCCCGCCATTTCGGATCGCCGACTCGATCTTCCGGAATCCCCGCCTCCGCCAGCCAACTGGTCGGCAGATAGACCCGGCCAGCCCGGGCGTCGTCGAGAACGTCACGGGCGATGTTGGTGAACTGCATCGCCGTGCCGAGATCCCCAGCCCGTTCGAGGGTCGCCGCGTCCTTGATCCCCATGATGTGGCCCATCATCACGCCCACCACCCCGGCGACGCGATAGCAATACGGCACGAGTTCGTCGAGCGTCCGGTACCGCCGGCCGTCAACGTCCATCTCCATTCCGGCCAGAAACTCGAAGAGATGATGGGGTGGAATGCCGTGCTGTCGGACCACCCGGGCAATCCCCTGGAATACCAGCCCGCTCACCGGCTCGCCACGGAGCGCCTGTTCAGTCGTCGCTTTGAGTTCGGCCAGCAGCCGGCGCTGGTCGGCCGTTTTTGGCACCCGCATCTCGTGGCCAAAGGTCTGGCCGTCGATCAGGTCGTCGCAGTGGCGGCACCAGGCATAGAGTTGAAAGCCGCTGGCCCGGGTGACGGGGTCGAGGGCCCGAGCCGCCAGCGCAAATGAAAGCGATCCGCGCTCGATCACGCCCCGGGCGTGTTCGACGATAGGGTCCGCGCTATTTGGCAAGGACACTGTCGAGCCGGCTTCTGGCCTTTGCGAACTGCGCCTCGAGCCTCGGAATCCCGGTGCCCTGATACGACTGCCGGAGCCGGCCGAGGGCCACCTCGAGCGCCTTCGAGAGGTCGACCGCGGCGGCTTGGCGGGTGGCCGGCGTGGTGCTGCCCTTGGCGCCGATCCAGATCGGCGCGGTGTGGCCGAAGGCGTAGCTGTCCATCGCGGGCCACGAGTCGGTCGGGCCGCCTAACGCCCGAACGGCCACCCAGCCGCCGGCCGGGAGGGCCACCACGCCCTGGTAGTGTCTCGACCCGCCCGCGGCGACGCCCTCGAGCCTCGTGACCCGGGCTCCGTTCACCATGATCTCGACCGAATCCACCGCCACCGCGCTCTGGAGCTCAAGCGTCCACGGTATCGACTTCCCGCCCTTGGGCGCAACGCCGCCGGGTTCGACGCCGTCCACCTTGAACTGGAGCATCGGTCCGTTGGTGGCGAAGCTGCGACCGGCCTTGAGCGCCTCGAGGTAACCCCGGTAACCCAGCGCGGGATCGGTCTTCACGTAGACCCGGGTGGTGCCGATCGCCATGGTGCGGTAGAGGTTGTTCATCACGTCGGTACCGGCGGAGATCGCCACCGGGATACCGAAGTTGAGCAGTCGGTACCACATGTCGGCCGAGCCCAGTTCATCGCTCCAGAGGCAGACCAGCTCGATCGTGTCGAACGCGCCCAGGACCCCGTCGGCCACCATCTCGACCGGGATGGCCTTCATCCCGGCCTCGGTGAACGGCTCGCGAACCGAGATCGGATGGACGTAGGTCGACATCGCGCCCTGGCTGCGGGCAAACGCGAGCACCTCGCCGTTGGCGCGATCGTCGGCGCCGTTGACCTCGTAGCCCGGGCCCCAGGTCCACGGCCAGTAGAGTTCCGCGGCGCCGACCAGACCGAGGTGACCGAGGAAATGAGACCGAACCTCCTGACCCCAGGCGATGAGGGGCGTTCCGTTGAGCGACCGCCACTGGAACAGCGGCTGATCTTCGTACCGAGTGTGGAGATTGGCCAGCAGCGGTGTCAGCACATCCATCGCCTCCGCTCGGCCCATTGTGATCAGCGCCTCGGGCGGCAGGTGATAGGGGCCGCCGTAGTTAAGATGAAAATGATGCTCGCCCGCGTACCAGCCGGCAGCATGGGCGTCCCAGATCGGGGTGAGCGTCACGTCCACCGCGCTGGCGCCGCCCGCCGCCACCGTCCCCCGGGCCCGGACCACCGGCGTGGTGATCCCCTGGACCGCCTGAACCTGGATATCGCCTAACGGCCCGGTGAGTTCGATCGAACCCTCGCTGTAGAAGAACACGATGCCGTTTTGGCCGTCGAACCGTGGCTGGCCCCGGTCCGGCAGCAACGGATGGCCGTTACTCGCGATCACGGAAAGGCGCGCGGGGGTGGTGCCGCTTCCGCCGGCGAGATGGGTGTCGATCCGGATCCGCCCGGTCGCGGTGCCCCAGTCCCAGGCGCTGACGGGTACTTCCGAGGTGCGGCCACCGCCCACCGCGATCCGGTGGAGCCGCATTCGCTGCTCGCCATCGGCCTCGGCGTAATAGACGGATTTGCCGTCCGGCGAGAAGGCCGGGGCCAGCGGCAAGCGGTCGGCGGAGGTGAGCAGGACCGAGTAGGGGGCGCCGACCAGAGACAGAAGCTTGAGTTCCCAGCCGTCGGCGTCGCTCGCTGGCCAGGTGATGGCGAGCGTCCGCCCGTCATTCCGCATCGCGATTCTGAGCATCGACAGGATCGGACCCGTCACGAGAGTCTTCTCTTCGCCGGTGGCGAGGGTCTTGACCCGGATCTCATTGGTGCTGAAATCGGTCTTGGCGATGTAGACGAGACTGAGTCCGTCGGGCGTGACGAGCGGTTGGAGCTCCTGACCGCCGGCCGCGGTGATCCGCGTCTTGGCACCGCTGGTGAGATCGAGCCGCCAGACGTCGAGGTCTCCGGCCGCCGCCGAACTGTAGTAGAGGGAGGCGCCGTCGGGAGAATAGCTCGGGTCGAGATCGATGGCGGGCTCGTCCACCAGCACCTTCTCGCGGCCGCTCGCGAGCTCGATCTCCATGATCGAGGTCTCGCGACTGTCGTCCCGCACGAAAGCGAGTCTCTTCCCGTCCGGCGACCACGCCGGCCGCGAATCGAGCGAACCGCCGGTGGTCAGTCGCTTGGCGATTCCGGTGTTCAGGTCCATCACCCAGAGCCAGCCCCGGCTCGCGAACGCGATCCGCTGCCCGTCGGGCGCCGGTGCGGGATCCATCGGCCCGATTGTGAGGGTTGGGAGTTCGTATCCCTCGAGGTACACGTGGTGGCTCATGCCCTTGATTTTTGGATACCGATGGGTCCACTGGGCCTCGACGGTACCGGCAAGGACCAGCAGCACAACGAGGGTGAGCCGAGCGATGGATTTCATGGACTGCTCCGGGTTCAGTATCCGAGGGTGGGATCGACCGCGAGGCGCAGCGGCTCGCCCCGTTCGATCGCCGCGAGCGACTCGAGGAATCCTCCCGCCGTGGCGGCGAGGGTGCTCGGTCCGCTAATGTGTGGGGAGATTGTGATTTTGGGATGATTCCAGAGCAGGGAATCTGGCGGCAACGGTTCCTTCTCGAATACGTCGAGCGCCGCGCCGCTCAACCAGCCCTGATCAATCGCGTCGGGGATCGCGGCCTCGTCGGTCACGGCGCCGCGGCCCGCATTCATCAGATAGGCTCCGTCACACTGGGCCAGCCGCGCCCGGTCGAGGAAGCGGCGGCTGGCCGCCGTGAGCGGGGCCGCGAGAATGAGCCAGTTGGCGCCCTTCACCACCTCGGCGAACCGGTCCGTCGTCGCCACCCGATCGAAGTCTGGCCTCGGGGCACCGGTCCGGGACAATCCGTCCACCCGGCACCCCAGACCCCGGAACGCCCGGGCGATCCCGCTCCCCACCAGTCCCGTACCGAGGATCACGACCCGCTGACCTCGCAGCACGACCGGCTCCCGCTCCCGGTCCCACCGGCGGGCCTTCTGGTCTTCGGCGAAGATTGCGAGGTGCTGGTTCACCGCCAGCGCGCGGGTGAGGCACCATTCGCCGATCGCGGGCCCGAAGTCCTCGGAGCTCTTGGTGACGAGCACGGATTTCGGGACCTCGGCCCCATGGATGATGCCGTCCACGCCGGCGCCGATGCAGTGGATCCAGCGAATCTTGCCCCAGCTCTGGAGCGTCGCCGGGCGGCGGAAGCCGAGGTACACCTCGGCCCATTCGAGTTGGTCGGGGCCGATGGCGTCGAGCGCCACCGCTTTCATCTCGAGCTCCGGCCGCGCGGCGGCGATGTGCCCGACCAGGTCGGGCATCCGGACCCCCGCCACTAGGACGCGGCGGGGCCTCCAAATCGGGTTGGTCATAGGATTGGTTCCAACTCTATCCCGGGTGCGCGGTGTTGTCCACGCTGGGCCGGATCTGGACGCCGCCCTTGTCCCGCCGGTACCTTTGCCCCGGAAGGTCCATCCGTGTCCCGTCTTTCCTGTCTCGAGGTCCCGATGTCGCGAGCGCTTTCCGCCGTTGTCCTGGCGCTGCTCGGAGCGGCCCTGCCGGCCGCTGCCCAGAGTCCCGTCGATTCGTCGTTCTTCCAGGGCCTGGCCTGGAAGAACATCGGTCCCAACCGCGGCGGCCGGTCGGTCACGGTCACCGGAACGCCGAGCCGGCCTAACGAATACTATTTCGGCGCCGTGGGTGGCGGGCTCTGGAAGACCACCGACGGCGCTCAGACCTGGCGGCCGGTGACGGACGGCCAGATCCGGAGTTCGTCGGTCGGGGCGGTGGCGGTGGCGGAGTCCAATCCCGACGTGGTCTACATCGGGATGGGGGAGACCGAATTCCGCGGGAACATCATGCAGGGCGACGGAGTTTACAAGAGTACCGATGCCGGGAAGACGTGGAAGCATGCCGGGTTGGGCGGGGTCCAGGCGTTCGCCCGGATTCGGGTGGACCGGACTAATCCCGACCTGGTGTACGCGGCCGCGTTCGGGAAGCCCTATGCGCCGAGCGCCGAGCGCGGGGTGTACCGGTCGAAGGACGGCGGGGCGCACTGGGAGCGGGTGCTGTTCCGGAACGACTCCACGGCGGCGGTGGATCTGGTGGTCGATCCGCTCAATCCCAATGTGCTCTATGCCGGCCTCTGGCAGGCGTACCGGAAGCCGTGGACCATGTCGAGCGGCGGGGCGGGAAGCGGGCTTTTCAAGTCGATCGACGGCGGGGACACCTGGACCGAACTCACCCGGAATCCCGGGATGCCCAAGGGCATGATCGGCAAGATCGGGGTGGCTCCGTCGGGTGCCGCGATGAACCGGGTTTGGGCCATCGTCGAGAATGACTCGGGCGGGGTCTTCCGTTCGGACGACGGGGGTGCAACCTGGAAGCGGACCAACCAGGACCGGAAGCTCCGGCAGCGGGCGTTTTATTACTCCCGGATCTACGCCGACCCGCGCAACAAGGACCGGATCTACGTCTTGAACACCAGCATCTGGCGGTCCGACGACGGTGGCGTGACCTTCCAGCTGGTCGATGATCCCCATGGCGACAATCACGACCTCTGGATCGACCCGCGGAATCCGGACCGGCTGGCCAATTCGAACGACGGCGGCGGCACGGTGTCGCTCAACGGCGGGAAGACCTGGTCCCGGCTCGATTTCCCCACCGCCCAGCCCTATCACGTCGCGATCACGAACGACTTTCCCTATCACGTCTGCGGTGCCCAGCAGGACAACAGTACGTTCTGTGTCGCTCCCAACGGCTGGGAGAATCTCACCGGTCTCCACCGAAGGCCCGGAGATTTCTTTTACGATGCGGGCGGCGGCGAGTCGGGCTACATCGCGCCGGACCCCAAGGACCCGAACATCTTCTACGCCGGGAGCCAGGGCGGGCTCCTGACCCGGTACGACCGCAGCAACGGCGAAGTCCGGGATGTCCAGATGTACCCGCGGTTCTTCTCCGGCGAACCGGCCAGCTCGGTGCCGGAGCGGTCGCAGTGGACCTATCCGATCGTGTTCTCGCCGGTGGATCCCAGGATCCTCTACGCCACGACCCAGCACCTGTGGAAGACCACCAACGAAGGCCAGGCCTGGGAGCGGATCAGCCCGGATCTCACCCGGGCCGACCCGTCGACGTTAGGCGAGTCCGGCGGCCCGATCACCCACGACATGAACGGTCCCGAGATCTACGGGACCATTTTTGCCGTGGCGCCGTCGTTCCAGGAGGTGAACACGATCTGGACCGGCTCCGACGACGGCGTCGCCCACATCACCCGGGACGGCGGCAAGACCTGGAAGAACATCACGCCCAAGGATCTGCCGGCGTTCTCGCGGATCAGTCTGATCGAGGCGTCCCGTCTCGATGCCGGCACGGCGTACCTGGCCGCCAAGCGCTATCAGCTGGACGACCGGGCACCCTACATCTTCAAGACCACCGATTACGGCGCGACTTGGACCAAAATCGTCGACGGAATCCGGGCCGACGCCTATGTCCACGCCGTCCGTGCCGATCCCAAACGGAAGGGCCTGCTCTACGCCGGCACCGAGCACGGGGTCTATGTCTCGTGGGACGATGGGGCTCACTGGCAGAGTCTCTCGCTCAACCTGCCCGATGTGCAGGTGCCCGATCTCGTGATGGAGGGCAACGACCTCGTGATTGCCACCCACGGCCGCTCGATGTGGCGGCTCGAGGATGTGAGCTTCCTGCGCGAGATCGATCCCGCCGCCGCGAAGCCCGCGCTCAAGCTCTATCAGCCGCGGACTGCGGTGCGCGGGGTCTACCCGCCGGCCTTTCACTACCACCTCGGCCACGACGCGGAGAGCGTCAAAGTCGAGATCCTCGACGGGAAGGGCTCCCTGATCCAGGCGTTCGAGGGCCGAGCCGCGATCGACAGTGCCAGGATCAAAGCCGACTCCCTCGAACTCGACCGGATCGGCTGCGACGTTCGGCCACGCGCCGATTCAGCGCCCGGGGTCAAGGCCGGCCTGAACCGATTCGTCTGGAACGGACGGTATCCGCGTCCGGTCTCCTTCCCCTGCATGATCTACTGGGGCGGGTCCTCGTATGCCGGCCCGATCGCCCCTCCCGGTGGCTATCAGGTGAAGATCACCGCAGGCTCGGCCACCGAGACGCAGAGCTTCAAGATCGAACGGGATCCGAGGCTCAAGCGTGCCACGGACGCCGACCTGACGGAACAGTTTGCGCTGGCCACGGAGATCATGGCCAAGGAGAACGAGGCCAGCGGTGCCGTGATCCGGATCCGGGCGATCAAGGTCGCGATCGACGACCGGATCGCCAAGGTTCCGGCGCTGGCCCAGCTGGGCAATCCGCTCAAGGCGAAACTCACCGCCGTCGAGGACGAGATCTACCAGGGCCGGACCCGGAGCGGTCAGGACCTGCTCAACTTCTCGATCAAACTAAACAACCGGATTTCGGCGTTGCGAAGCAGTGTCGAGAGCGGGGACGGGAAGCCGACCGACGCATCGCGGGTGGTGTTCAAGGAACTCTCGGCCGATCTGGCCAGGCAGACCGGCGCGTTGTCAGCGCTGTTGTCGGGGGACGTGGCGCTCTTCAACGCCGCGGCGTCACGCCGGGGATTGGAGCCGGTGGCGCCGAAGGATTAACCCAGCTGCCACTTGGTCCGGGTGTAGGCGATCCGGAACCCGTGGCGCTCGGCGTTCCGTTGGGAGCCGCTGCCGGGTTGGGTGGTGATCATGGCCAGGTCGCAGCCGACATTCACCGCGTGGCGGAGCCGCGCGCCAAGGAGGGCGAGCTGGGCGCCGCGCCGCCGGAACGCGGGCACGGTGCTGGCCCCGGCCAGTAACGCCACGCCGCCTTCGATCACCAGCGACCCGGTGCCGGCCGGCTGGCCATCGCATTCGGCCAGGAAGTTGAGCGCGTCCGCCCGCCGGGCGCCGATCTCGGAGAACTCGGCCATCAGTGGAGCATACTCGGCGAACTCACTCCACCCCGCCGTGGCAGTGTCGGCCCATCGCTTCCATTCAGGTAGACCGGTCCGCCGAACGGTGACCGACGAATCCTCGCCGGGGAAGACGTCCTCCGCTGAGATTGGGCGGAACAGCACGTTCGAGAGTTCGATCGGCCGATACCCGCGGCTGGTGAGAAGGCCGAGGGTCGAGGCATCGGCGAGCGGACTCACTTCATGCCAGACCGGGGTCCCGCGCTGCTGAAAGAAGCGTTCGATCCGGTCGAGTCCCTCGGGCGGCATCGGTTCGAACACGCCGAGCCGGAAGGTCTGGGTGATCGGCGAGGTTGGGCCGTCGAACATCGCCCAGGTGCCGGATTCTTCGATCCAGGTGGAACCGGATTCGGGCCTGAGCGCCGCCCGCGCCTCGACGAAGCGGGCGCAGCCGGCGCCCTCGGCCCGTTCGAGCCGGCGGGCGAGCGTCACGTCCGCGAAGGGAAACTCAGGCGCCAGCGGGTCCGGGCTCATTCGGGCTCCTTGAAGGCCTGCGCCTTCGACCACGGCGCCTCGAGTTCGAGCTCGCGGATCCAGCGAGCCAGCACCACCTGGTCGATCTCGCTCCCGCTTACTCGAATGATATTCGAGATATCACGCAGATGGCGGTCGGAGCCGCCCATCTTGAAATACCTGAGTTTGCCGATGATGACCGCTTCGATCGGGGCTACCTGAACGGCCTCGCCTTCGATTGTCCGGACCACCCGGTGAGCCATAGCCCATCGGTTGAGGACACTGTCCCCGGCGGCGTATACATCAGCCCTCAGGGTCGACTCGTGGTGGATGACGTTGAAATGGCCCCCGCTTTCTCGGCCGGCCTCTTCGCGGACCACCTCGACCGGCGGAA
>JAYUZK010000224.1:0-6722 GCA_043751835.1 Gemmatimonadota bacterium
AGCCAGAGCCGGTTCCGCTCGAGCGGCTGTTCGAAATCGATCACCACCCAGTTTTTCTTGAACCACTCGTCGATGATCGCGAAGATCACCGCGCCGGCCGCTCCCGCCGCCTGGATGTCCCGGGTCAGGCGGGCGTCGATCTCCGCCTGCTCGGTCTCCGAATGGCCTCCATGGTTCCAGCCCTGCGGCTGCACGTGCGCGATGCCCCGTGACGAGGGCACCCCGTACTCCGAGATCACCACCGGCATGGTTCCGTGGTGCTCGACGAGTTCGCGGAGGTAGCCGTAGTAGGCACTCGGTCCCTCGGGGGAGCGCGCCCGGGCGTATCCGGGGTCGAGGCCGATGAAGTCGGGGTAGTAGGGATAGGCGTGGTAGGACGCGAAGGTGCCCGCCGGGTTGGCCGCCGTGGGCTGCATCTTCACGGCGTCGAGTCCGATCGCGTCGTTGTCGTACTCCTTCGGCGGCTCCGGCAGCTTCCAGGTTCGAAGCCGCGACTCCTCATTCCGGGTGCTCTCGGTCGGATGATGGAGCGGATCGAGCGTCGGCCAGTTGGTATAGGCGATCGGGCGGAGCGTGTTGTAGTGTTGCGCTTCATACGCCAGGAGGAAATCGCACTCCTCGGCGAGCCACACTTCAGTCGCGTTTCCGCCGGCCAGGTGGATGAATCGGCCCCGGAACGAGGTCCGGTCGGGATGGAGCCGTGAGTATTCGACGACCGAGTACGGTTCCCACTCGCGGCCGGTGATGTAGGCCAGCACCCAGGGCGAGACGTCGGTGAGGTAGCGGCCCGAGGCGTGCCCCGGCCGGGGATCGATCGCCGCATGCCCATGGAGGAGGTCCACGACCCGGCGAGCTTCGGCACGAAACCCCTCCCGCCAGATCCGATCGTCATAACGCTCCGCGAGTTTTCCCGGGGGCAACTCGGTCCAAACCCCCTGGATCAACCGGAGGATCCGGTCGGAGTGGTGCTCGTTCCACCGGGCGAGGGCCTGGTAGAAATGAGGCGGGTGCACGGTGTACACCCGGAGAGTGTTCGCGCCCATGTCCGCCACGAGTTCGAGCCACCGTTCGTAGGTGCCGTCATCGGGTGGAAACTCCGACGGATGCTTGCCGGGAAGAGCGGCGCCGATGTTGACGCCCTTGATCCAGAACGGACGCCATTCGCGCTCGGTCGGCACTTCGAAGATGCGGTTCCCGGCTCGCGCGTCGGTGCGGAGCGCGGTGGGCCGGGCGATGGGGGGCAGTGGCGTTGCGGACGGCCGGTTGGTGACATCGCCCAGGCGCGTCAGGTACGAGGCCGTGAGCGAATCGGCGGGGAATCGACGGGCCGCCTCGCGGAAGTAGCCGCGCGCCCCGTCGAGATCGCCGGCTCGGTAGGCCGCCACGCCACCCCCGGTGAGGGCGTCGTAGTTGCCGGGGAGGCTCTGGAGGGAACGGGCAAAGTGCGCCCGGGCCGCGCGCACCTCCCCTTTCCGCAGGGCGGTGTAGCCAAGGCCGGCGCGGGCGCCCGCGTCGTCCGGACAACGGGTGGCGACGAAGCTGAAGGCCGCCGCCGCCGAGTCCATCTGGCCGGCGCGGTAGAAGACCCAAGCCCGGTCGAGCGATGCCGACAAAGCCGGGGGGAGGGGCACACAATCTGCACCCCGGGTCGTCTGGGCCCAGGACGGGCCGGGAAGGGCACCGCCCGCGAGGCCCAACACGACTCCGAAAAATGGCGAGCAGGAACCCGGCGAGATTCGCACAAGTGAAAGCAAGCCCTATGGTTGCGATAATTCCACCCGGCCGGACCGGGCTGAGCTCCGGCCGGTGGGCCGGCGCCTTCGCCGTCGGGTTGCTCCTCGGCGGCGGCTGGCAGCCCGCCGCCTTGGTCGGGCAATCGCCTGCCGAGCGGGTCGAGGGTCTCGTTCGGGCCGCGGACATCGCCTGGCGGGAGGGGCGGTTCGCCGAGGCTCGGACCGGCTATCAAGGGGCCGTTGGTATCGACTCGGTCGGCTCGTCCCACGCGGTGTATCGGCTGGCGGTACTGCTGTCATGGGACGGCGTTCTGGCCCGGGCGATTCCCCTGTTCCAACGATATATCCGGCTCGAGCCCCGAGATGAAGAAGGACGGATCGCGCTCGCCCGGGCGTATGCCTGGAACGGCCAGACGGTCTCGTCCGTCGCGGTCTACGACTCGATTCTGGCGCGCGACCGGGCCTATCGTGACGCGGTCCTCGGCGCGGCGCTGGCTCTCGGATGGGCGGGACGGTTCGCCGAGTCGGTCGCTCGGTACGACCAGTGGCTCGTCACCAACCCGAAGGACGTCGAGGCCGAACTCGCCCGGGCGCGGGCTCTGGCCTGGTGGGGGAAACTGGCCGAGTCCGAGCGGACCTACGCGGCGATCGCCGAACGGGGCGAGGGGCTGGAAGGCCACAAGGGTGTGGCCTTGGTGGCGGCCTGGCGCGGGGACCTCGGCCGGAGCGAAGACATCTGGCGACGGGTAACCCGCCAGGCTCCGAATGACGCGGAAGGATGGGTTGGTCTGGCGCAGGTCCTCCGGTGGAGCAACCGGCCCGACGACGCTCGCGACGCCCTGAACACGGCGCTTGCCGCCAACCCCAAGAACCAGGACGCAGCGCAGCAGCTTCGGTGGGTGCGAGCAGACCTGGCCCCGGCGTTCGAACCAGGTGGTTTGGTGGCCTGGGACAGTGACGAGAATCGCTCGGTATTGGCCAGCGCAGCGGTGAGCGTGCGACCCTTCCGCCGAGGCCGGCTGACCATCGGGGGCAGCCGGCGTGACGCCGATCTTGGGCTCGCGACCGGATCCTCCACCTCCGGCCGCGCGGCGCTCCGGCTCCATGTGGGGCGGGCTCTTACCCTCGTGGGCGACGGTGGCGTGGTGCACACGGCCGGCCGACTCGACGCGGTGAGCCGCGACCGAACGGTCGCCACGGGCGGCGTGGCGGCCACCATCCAGCTCGGCCCCCGGGTCTCGCTCGGCGGGAACGTCCACAAGAGTGTCTTCGACGAGAACGCTGCCTTGATCCGGTCGGGAATCGACGTCCGGAGCTTGGGGGCCGAGGGCTCGTTTCGACTGGCGAGCCGGCTCACGCTGGCGGGCGGCGCCGAGCGGGCCAGTCTTCGTGGCGGGTCGGCGCCTAACGAACGGCGGTCGGGTTTCGCCGCGTTGCGGTGGCGGGCCCGGCGGACGGTCACCTGGTCGCTCGGGGGGCGGGCGTTCGGCTACGACCGGAACCCGCGCGACGGCTATTTCGCGCCGTCGCGTTATCAGCTGGGCGAAGTGGCGGGCCGCTGGGCGCCGGGCCGCGATCTGGGGTGGGGCGCGGTCGTCGAGGGAGCGCTTGGCGCCCAGCGCGTCACGTTCACCGAGGCGCCGGCCACCACCGGCACCCAGCGGGTGAGCCTCGGGGTGGTCTACCGGCCGTCGCCCGGGTCCGAGGTCGGTGCCGACTACACCTTCTCCAACGTCTCGGCCACCGCGGCCGGGCCGATCGGGGGCTCGATCTACCGCAGTCAAAGCCTGAATCTCCGGGTCCGCCTGGTCTGGTAGGACGGGCCGATCCGGCCTTGCCATTCCCTCCCGTGGCCGATAGCCTCATGGCCATGCGAATCATCCCTCATTTCATCGGCGGGCGGGACCAGCCCGGCCGCTCGGGCCGCCGTGGTCCGGTCTTCAACCCGGCCACTGGTGAGCAGCAGGCCGAGGTCGATTTCGCCTCGGTCGATGAGGTCGACGCCGCCGTCCTGACCGCGGCCGCGGCGGCGCGAGCATGGGGCGTCTCGGCCCTCGGCAAGCGGGTCGACGTGCTGTTCCGGTTCCGCCAGATCCTGACCGAACGGAAGGCCGACCTCGCCCAGGTCGTCAGCAGTGAGCACGGCAAGGTGCCATCCGATGCGGCCGGCGAGGTGGCCCGCGGGATCGAGAATGTCGAGTTCGCCGCCGGGATTCCCCATCTTCTGAAGGGCGAGTACAGCGAGGGCGTCTCGACCGGCGTCGACGTCTACTCGATCCGCCAGCCCCTCGGCGTCGTGGCGGCGATCACCCCGTTCAATTTCCCCGCGATGGTGCCGCTCTGGATGATTTCCAACGCGATCGCGTGCGGTAATGCGGTGGTGTTCAAACCGTCGGAAAAGGATCCCTCGGCGTCGCTACTCCTGGCTCGGTGGCTCAAGGAGTCGGGACTCCCGGACGGGGTGCTGAACGTGGTCCAGGGTGACAAGGTCGCGGTGGACCGGTTGCTCGAGCATCCGGAGGTCGCGGCGGTGAGCTTCGTCGGCTCGACGCCGGTGGCCCGGTCCATCTATCAGCGAGGGACCGCGGCGGGCAAGCGGGTCCAGGCGTTAGGTGGGGCCAAGAATCACATGGTCGTGCTGTCCGACGCCGACATCGAGGCGGCGGCGGACGCGGCCGTGAGCGCGGCCTACGGATCGGCCGGGGAGCGGTGCATGGCCGTCTCGGTCGTGGTGGCCGTGGGCGACGCCGGGGACCGGCTGGTGCCCGCGATCGCGGCCCGCCTCCCCAAGGTGAAGGTTGGCCCGGGCACCGATCCGGCGGCCGAGATGGGACCGCTCATCACCCGGGAACACCGGGACAAGGTGGCGTCGTATCTCGATCTTGCGGTCCGCGAAGGCGCCTCGGTGGTCGTCGACGGCCGGCAACAGACCGTTCCGGGAAACGGATTCTTTCTCGGCGCCTCCCTGCTCGACCGGGTCGAAGCCGGGATGACCACATATAAAGATGAGATCTTCGGTCCGGTCCTGGCCGTAGTGCGGGTGGCAGGATACGACGAGGCGCTGGCGCTGGTCAACAACAACCCTTACGGCAACGGCACCGCGATCTTCACCCGGGATGGTGGCGCCGCCCGGCGGTTCCAGCACGACGTGACCTGTGGTATGGTGGGGATCAATGTCCCGATTCCGGTTCCGGTCGCCTACTTTTCCTTCGGCGGCTGGAAGGATTCGCTCTTCGGCGACACCCATATCTATGGCCCCGAGGGCGTCAAGTTCTACACCCGTGGCAAGGTCGTCACCAGCCGCTGGCCCGACCCCGCCACCAGCAAGATCGATCTCGGCTTTCCCCAAACCCGTTAGGCATCGGAGCGTTCCCCGTGACCGTCACCACTGCAGGTCTGATTCCGGCGTCCAAGTCCAACGCGGAAGCCACCGCGGCCGACCGGAAGTACGTCTTCCACTCCTGGTCGGCGCAGGGGCAGATCAGCCCGATTCCGATCGCCGGCGGCGAGGGCAGCTGGTTCTGGGACGCCGACGGGAAGCGTTATCTCGATTTCGCCTCGCAGCTCGTGAACCTGAACCTGGGCCACCAGCACCCTCGGCTGGTTCAGGCCATCAGAGACCAGGCCGAGAAGCTTTGCACCGTGGCGCCGAGTTTTGCCAACGACGCCCGGACCGAGGCGGCGCGGCTGATCATCAAACACGCGCCAACGGGCCTGGAACGGGTCTTCTTTACCAACGGTGGCGCCGAGGCGATCGAGAACGCGATCCGGATGGCCCGGCTCCACACCGGGAGGCACAAGGTCCTCACCGCCTACCGGAGCTACCACGGTGCCACCGCCGGCGCGCTGATGGCCACCGGTGAACCGCGGCGATGGGGCAGCGAGCCCGGGATCCCGGGCGTGGTCCGGTACTTTGGCCCCTATCCCTACCGGTCGAGTTTTCACTCGACGTCCGTGGAGGAAGAGCGGGACCGCGTTCTTCAGCATCTCGAAGAACTGGTCATGTTCGAAGGCCCGAAGAACATCGCGGCGATCATGTTCGAGACCGTGACCGGCACCAACGGCGTGCTGATTCCGCCGGATGGCTACCTTGCCGGGGTCCGCGCCCTCTGTGACCGGCACGGCATCATGATGATCGCCGACGAGGTGATGGTCGGGTTCGGCCGGATCGGCGAATGGTTCGCGGTGGACCACTGGAACGTGGCTCCCGATCTCCTCTGCTTCGCCAAGGGCGTCAACTCAGGGTACATCCCGCTCGGCGGGGTGCTGATGACCGGCGCGATCGCCGATACCTTCAAGGACCGGCCCTATCCCGGAGGGCTCACCTATTCGGGCCATCCGCTGGCGTGCGCGGTGGCGGTCGAGTCGATTCGGACCTTCGAGGACGACGACATCGTCGGCCAGGCGCGGCGGATGGGCGAAGAAGTGCTCGGCCCCGAACTCCGAACGATTGCCGACAAGCACCCCAGCGTGGGCGAAGTCCGGGGTGTGGGCTGCTTCTGGGCGCTCGATCTGGTCCGGAACCGAAAGACCCGCGAGCCACTGGTGCCGTTCAACGCCTCGGGGCCGGCCGCTGGGCCGATGAATGAGGTCGTGGGGGCCTGCAAGGCAGCCGGCGTGTGGCCGATGGTGCATTTCAACCGGCTCCAGGTCGCGCCGCCGCTGATCATTACGCCCGATGAGGCCCGGCAGGGCCTCGCGATGATCGACCGGGCGCTGGATGTGGCCGACAAATACTACGCGGAGTGAGTCATGAAACACCGAATCGCGGTGGCGGTGGCATTCGGCGCGCTCCTGGGCTGCGCCGACAAGAAACCGGCGCCCGCGCCGGCCACGTCTCAGGACCTCCGGGCCCGGATCGCGGCCCGAGGTGACTCGCTCGCCCTGCCGGGCACATGGACCCCGCCGCCAGGGGACGCGCTCGAGCATGAGACGGCCGGCTTTGCCAAGATTCTCTGCTCGGCCGTCTTCCTCACCGGGCTCGATCCC
>JAYUZK010000225.1:0-5487 GCA_043751835.1 Gemmatimonadota bacterium
CCGATGGCCCCAAGCCTCGCCCACCCGTTCGGCACCGACCCCACCAGCCGCGACGTGCTCGCCCGCACCGCGACCGGCGCCCGGATCTCCCTGGGCATCGCCGGCCTCGCCGTGCTCCTGTCGCTGACGGTCGGCACCGCGGTCGGGCTCGTGGCGGGGTTCGCCGGTGGGTGGCTCGACAGCCTCCTGATGCGAATGGTCGACGGCGCGCTGGCCATCCCGCGACTCTTCGTCCTCCTGCTGCTGCTGGTCGTCTGGGAGCGAATGCCGCTCGAGGCGCTCATTCTCGTGATCGGGCTGACCGGCTGGTTCGGCACCAGCCGCCTGGTCCGCGGCGAAGTGCTCCGGCTCAAGGCCGAGGGGTACGTTCAGGCGGCCGCGGCCCTGGGCGCGGCCCGGCGCCGGACTATCTTTCGGCACCTGCTTCCCAACGCGCTCGGCGTGGTACTGGTCAGCGCCACCCTCGCCATTGGCGATGTCATTCTGCTGGAGGCTGGCCTGTCGTACCTTGGGGTGGGCGTGCAGCCGCCGACCCCGTCGTGGGGCCTGATGGTGTTCGACGCCCGGAACGATTTCTCCATCGCGCCCTGGACCGCGGTCTTCCCGGGGCTCGCCATTCTGGTAACCGTGCTGTCCGTCAGTCTGGTGAGCGACGCGCTGCGCGCCGCCTTCGATCCTCGGAGCGCATGACCACTCTTCTCGCGGTCGAGAATCTTCGGATCTCCTTCCCCAAGGGGGCCGGCTTCTCCGTGCCCGTCGACGGCGTGAGCTTCACCATCGATCGCGGCGAACGGGTCGCGCTGGTCGGCGAATCGGGATCGGGAAAAAGCCTCACCAGCCTGGCACTGCTCCGCCTGGTGCCCCATCCCGGAACCATCGCGACCGGCACCGTCATCCGGGTCGACGGTGACAACGTGATGGCCCTCGAGGGCGAAGCGCTCCGGCGGATTCGCGGCGGCCGGATCGGCCTGGTGTTTCAGGATCCCATGACCAGCCTGAATCCGGTGCTCACCGCCGGGTATCAGGTGTCCGAGGCGGTGACGGCCCATCGGAAGATGTCGTCCCGCGAGGCCAGGGAACGGACGTTGGCGCTGCTCGAGGAAGTCGGCATTCCCGACCCGGTCGGCAGATACCGGGCCTATCCCCACGAACTGTCCGGGGGCCTTCGCCAGCGGGTCATGATCGCCACCGCGCTCGCCGGCGAGCCGGATCTCCTGGTGGCGGACGAGCCCACCACCGCGCTCGACGTCACCGTCCAGGCCCAGATACTCGAACTGCTCGACCGGATCCGCGCCCAGCGCGGCATGGCGATCCTCCTGATCACCCACGACCTCGGCGTCGTCGCCGAACGAACCGACCGGGTCATGGTGATGTACGCGGGTCAGTTGGTGGAAACCGCGCCCACCCGACGCCTGTTCGCCGAGCCCGCTCATCCCTACACCCGGGCGTTGCTCCAGTCGATGCCGCGCCTCACCGGGCCGATCGGCCGCCTCGCCTCGATCCCCGGCACGGTCCCGCTCCCGCATCTCTGGCCTTCGGGCTGCCGCTTCCATCCCCGCTGCGCGAGCCGCCTCCCGACCTGCGAGGGCGAAGTCCCCCCCTGGCGATCCGCCGGTGCCGGTCACGAGGCCAAATGCTGGCTGGTCGAAGGCAAGACCGGGTGACGCCGCTGCTTGCAGTCACCGGTCTGGTCAAGCACTTCACCGGCAGCCGGCAGCTGTTCGGCCGGGCCTCGACGGTCCACGCCCTGAACGGCATCTCCTTCGACGTCGCGGCCGGCGAAACCCTCGCCCTTGTCGGCGAATCCGGATCGGGCAAGACCACCGTCGGCCGGACCCTCCTCCGACTCCTCGACGCCGATCAGGGATCCGTCACCTTCGACGGTACCGACGTGCTGGCCGCCGACCGGCGGACCCTGAAGACGCTTCGCCGGCGGATGCAGATCGTGTTTCAGGATCCCTATGGGTCGCTCGATCCGCGGATGACGATTGGTGACTCGATCGCCGAGGGAATCGACATTCACCGGCTCCTTCCCCGTCAGGAACGCCCCGGCCGGGTGGCCCAGCTGATGACGGAGGTCGGGCTCGATCCCTCGTTTGCGGCCCGCTATCCGCACGAGTTCTCCGGCGGCCAGCGCCAGCGAATCGGCATTGCCCGGGCCCTCGCGGTCAACCCCGCGTTCGTCGTGCTCGACGAACCGGTCTCGGCCCTCGATGTCTCGGTCCAGGCTCAGGTCCTCAACCTGCTGCAGGATCTTCAGCGCGACCGGAACCTGGCGTTCCTGTTCATCGCGCACGATCTCTCGGTCGTGCGGCAGATGGCCCGCCGGATCGCCGTGATGTACTACGGCCGGATTGTGGAAGTCGGCCCCCGCGACGACGTGCTCGAGCGGCCCCGACACCCATATACCACAGCCCTGATCTCCGCCGTACCCGAACCCGATCCCCTCACCCAGCGGATCAGGATCGTGCTTCCCGGCGACCCGCCAAGCCCGACATCGCCGCCGGCCGGGTGCCCGTTCGCGTCCCGGTGCTTTCACCCGAAGAAGGACGCCCGCTGCGGGAGTGAGCGCCCTGAACTGCGGCCGATGGGCGCCGCCGAGGTCGCCTGCCACCACGCCGAGACGCCCGCCGCGTAACGAGGTTGCCATGACCGATTTGTGGCTGATCACCGCCGCGCCCGAGCCGGACGGCTCAACCGGACTTCATGGTCAGCATCGACGATCCCACCTTGGTCCGGGCGCTCACCCCCGACCTGGGCCGTCTCATGGCGGTTGAGGCGCGCGGGGTGATTGTCACCGCCCCGGGCGACCAGCCCGGCATCGACTTCGTCTCCCGGTTCTTCGCCCCCCGCTTCGGGGTGCCGGAGGATCCGGTCACCGGCTACCAGGCATCGAAGCGAGGCGGCAAGGTCGGCATCCGCGTCGAGGGCGACCGCGAGCATCGCCCTGGCCACCGCAACGGCGGCGGCCAGGCTCCATCCGATCCGGTCACCGCGTTCGGTACCTGGGGCAAGGCCGCCGCCCATCCCATCGCATCCGTCGATCTCGATCACGGTGACTGGTTCGACCTCGAGCCCCTCGGCCGCGCCATCGCGGGGGCCCGGAACCGGCTCGGACTACGATCTGCTCATCTACTACGACCAGGTCGGCCCGGTGTGCCCAAAGGCCCCGCACTGACTCACCCGCCGCCCAGCGCCAGCGGCGTTCTCCGCTGGGCCAGCGGATTGCCCAACCCCGGAACCAGATAGTCCATCGCCGAGTCGTAACTCACTTCGAGCCGCGCCGGACCAGCCGACGCCGGGACGGAGAAGCGGAACTCCTGATCGATCGACTGCCCTGCGGCCAACGGCTCGGCGACCATGCCGCCGGCCGGCGCATACCGCCGGCCGGCGCTGTCGACCACCACCAGACGGAGCAATCCGGGATACTCCGGTTCGCCCCGGGCGTCGCTCCGGAACCGGAGCGTCACCGCCAGGTCGGTGCCGCGGGTCGCCTTGATCGCGGACACATGGAGGTGGCAGTCCACCCCGCAGAATTGGATCTCCTCTCCGGCCGGCACCAGCCGGGCCGGGGACGTCAGCAGTCCGAAGACCCACAGCACCCCGTATCCGACCACCGCGACGCCGGCCAACGTGGCGCCGATCCGGACCAGCGGAGGCCGGCCGCGGATCACGGCCAGCACTATCGTCAGCAGCCCGACCGCCACGGCACCTAACGTTGCGAGCAGAATTAGCATCCCGATTACCGGAGCCATCATCGGCTTCCCTTCTCCTGTTTCGCCCATGCGGTCGGGGTGAAGTGGTCCACCCCGCCGAACCGCCGGGCTCGTCCCCTGAACTCGGTCACCACGTCCGCCAGATCGGCCGGCCGGAAATCCGGCCACAGCTCCCGCCGGAAGAACAGTTCCGCATAGGCGGCCTCCCACAACTGGAAGTCGGACAGCCGCTGGTCGCCGCCGGTTCGGACCACCAGGTCGAGCGGCGGCACCGGATGCCGCGAACCGTCGACGTCCCCCACCAGCCGATCGAACTCGTCGAGATCGCACTCGGACCGGCCGGCGGCCCCGAGGCGGAGCGCTGCCCGCCGAAGCGCGTCGCGCCCCGAGTAGTCCACCGCGATCCGGAGCACCAACGTCGCTCCGCCGGCCGTGGCCTCTTCCGCCTCCTCGATGGCCTTCACCAGCAGCCGCGGCAGACGATCCCGCCGGCCGATCACGTTGATGGCGATGCCGTGATCGAGGCACCGGGGCGTTTCGATCGCGAGATAGCGCCGGAACAGTTTCAGCAGAGCGGCAACTTCCGGCAGTGGCCGACGCCAGTTGTCGGAGGAGAAAGCGTAGACTGTTAGCGTCCCAATTCCGAGGCCCGGCGCCGCCTCCACGATCCGGCGCAGCGTCGAGGCGCCGGCCTGGTGGCCGGCGGTCCGCGGGAGCCCGCGTTGGGCGGCCCATCGCCCGTTGCCGTCCATGACCAGTCCGGCATGAACTCGAGTAGTACTTTGCATCAAGACCCCTACCGTTCGGCCCCGCGACGGGTGCTCTTGATCAGCCCTTCCATGTGCGCCAGATACCGCTCCAGCGCCTGCCGCCCCTTCGCGGTCAGCTTGAACTCGGTCCTCGGCACCCGGCCAAGAAACCCCTTGTGACAGGACAGATACCCGGCGTCCTCGAGCTTCCGGGCGTGGACGCTGAGGTTGCCGTCGGTCGCCCCGAGAAGTTCCTTGAGTTCGTTGAAGGTGAGCGCGTCGTTGACCGCCAGCGCGCTCACGATCGCGAGGCGGACCCGCTCGTGGATCAGCCGGTCGAGTTCGAGCGGCGTGGCCGGCCCGGCCCCGGCCACCGGCCCAAGCTTTCGGCCCGATCCAGTCCCCGTATCGAGTGCCCGGGCCGCCGCCGTCCGCCTACCCGCCATGTCGCCTCGCAATGAAGAGCCCGAACCCGACCTGCAGTCCGCCGAACCCGATCGCCATCAGCAGGTCACCCCAGGCCGGCGGGGCCGCGAACGCCATTGCGCCGAGAACCATGAAGCACGTGCCCATGATCGGAACCGCCCGAACCGAAAACGCCCCGGCGACAACCACCGCCGTGCCATACAGCAGCAGCCAGACCCCGGGGAGGAGCGTCGTCTGGTGGAGCCGGAACAGCACCGCGGTCAGCACGGCGCCCGCGGCCACCGGCGGCACGAACGACCCCACGAACAGTCGCCCCGCCCGGCTCCGAAGTGAGGCGCCGGTCCGCTCGGCCTTGGCCACCAACGTGGCCCCACCGATCCCAAGCGCCAACACCGCCTCCGCCAGCCACACGGCCAGCCACTCGGCCGGACTGGCCTGTCGGGACGCCACCCAGGCCGCCACCAGCGCTGTCGCACCCATCATCGCGCCGCCGCGACCCGGAACCGACGTGACCGTCGTGGCCCGTTCCATGGTTTCTCGGATGAACGATAAATCCGCGATGGCGCGATCCGACAGCGGAATCGGGTCGTCGACCG
>JAYUZK010000226.1:0-13620 GCA_043751835.1 Gemmatimonadota bacterium
GGCTATGTTCCTCACGTGTTACGCACCCGTTCGCCACTAGACCTTGCGGTCCCGTTCGACTTGCATGTGTTAGGCACGCCGCCAGCGTTCGTCCTGAGCCAGGATCAAACTCTCCAATGAAGAATTCGAAATAGCTCTTGAACCGAACGACTGGTACTTCTTTCAATCGTCGGAATCACTTTTTACGAGATTTGAACCCATCCCCGTCAAAGGCCTCGCGAGCCTCCAACGGATCAAAGGGTCCGCACTTTTCTCTCGACCGATTTCCATCACTTTTCAAAGAGCGGTCCCGCCGTTCAGCGGGAGCCCACCATACTAGCCTAGCATGCCCCCACGGTCAAGGGCCGGGCCAATGGTCCCAAATCCATGTCGGACCGGAACTTCCGCCGTTCCTTGGGCGGGAGGCGAAAATAGGATCCGGCGGCCGAACGCGCAACCCCCTCGCTTGGGTGCCAACCCCCCGCCACGTCGTTTTTCGATCGCGGCTATTTCGGGGTTTCTTTGCCCGACTGGCTCAGGCCGGGAACCGGGCCGGGCCTCGCCATTCCGGCTCGTCATTGACCATGCGCCGTGGCACCTTGGCCGGGCACTCGCTGGGCCGATCCACCTTCCAGTTCGCTTATCATTCGAGTTCGATGACACCGACGTTCGTTCCCAAACTCCTGACGACCCTGCAGGGCTACACCCGTCGCCAATTCCGCGCCGATCTTGTCGCGGGCCTGATCGTCGGCGTGGTGGCCCTGCCCCTCTGCATCGCTTTCGCGATCGCGAGTGGCGTCACACCGGAGCGCGGGCTCTACACCGGGATCGTGGCTGGTCTGGTGATCTCGGTGCTGGGCGGGTCCCGCGTTCAGATCGGCGGCCCGACCGGCGCGTTCGTCGTGATCGTGGCCGGGATCGTGGGCAAGTACGGCGTTGACGGCCTGATCGTCTCGACCATGATCGCGGGATTCGTACTGGTGGCGATGGGACTGTTTCGCCTGGGCGCCGTGATCAAGTTCATCCCGTTCCCGGTCACCACCGGGTTCACCGCCGGCATCGCCCTGATCATCTTCTCGCAGCAGGTCCGAGACCTCTTCGGCCTGTCGATCCCCGCGGTGCCGGCCGAGTTCTTCGGCAAGTGGGCCACGTACGCGGAGTACGCCGGGACGGCCAACCTGTCCACGATGCTGCTCTCGGCCGCGACGCTCCTCGTCCTTGTCTTCTGGCCGCGAATCTCCACTCGGGTTCCGGCCCCGTTCGTCGCCTTGATCGGCGGCACCCTGGCAACCCACTTCCTGCACCTTCCGGTCGAGACGATCGGTTCCCGATTCGGGGTGATCGACGCCTCACTGCCGTCGCCGCACTGGCCCCACGTGACCGAACGGATGCTGGTCGATCTGGCGGGCCCCGCCTTCACCATCGCGATCCTCGTGGCCATCGAATCGTTGCTCTCGGCGGTGGTGGCTGACGGCATGATCGGCACCCGGCACCGCAGCAACATGGAACTGGTGGCGCAGGGTGTCGCCAACATCGCGTCCCCCCTATTCGGCGGTATCCCGGCCACCGGCGCCATCGCCCGGACCGCGACGAACGTGAAGAACGGCGGGCGAACGCCGGTGGCCGGGATCGTGCACGCCCTGACCCTGCTGACCATCACGCTGTTCGCGGGGAAGTACGCGGCCCTGATTCCGATGGCGACCCTGGCCGCGATCCTGGTGGTGGTGGCCTACCACATGAGCGAGTGGCGAACGGTGCGCTCCGAGATCCGGGGCGCGCCACGTGAAGACACGGCGGTGCTCCTCACCACCTTCCTGCTGACGGTCGTGGTGGACCTGACGGTGGCCATCTCGGTGGGGATGGTGCTGGCAGTGTTCCTGTTCATGAAACGGATGGCCGACACAACGACGGTGGCAGCGATCGCGGCTGAACTCCGACGGGATAACGACGAAGGAGAGGAATCAACCCACCAAGCCCGTCGGGCGCGGGTCCCGCGGGACGTCGAGGTCTACGACGTGAACGGCCCCTTCTTCTTTGGCGCTGCCGAGTCGTTCAAGGACGCGCTCCGTTCCATCAGTTGGAAGCCGAGAGCGTTGATCGTGGACATGGAGGATGTGCCGGTGATCGACTCGACCGGTCTCCGGACGCTGAGCGAGGTGGTCCGCCAGACCCAGAAGGAGGGCGTCCGAATCGTGCTGTGCGATCTCTCTCCCTCGGTCAAGGCGACGATCGCGGCCTCCCCGCTTCGAACCGCGCTCGAAGCGGACGGCCTCGATCTCAAGTTCGATGACGCGCTCAGCCTCGTCGGCGGGACCGGGGAGCATGCGGCCCCGCCGCCAAGTCAGGGATGAGGTAGCCCGCCCCGCCGTTCAGCGCCGGTCCGCCTCCGCCGCGGCGTCAAGATCGAACCTCGGAATGAACGCGAGGAATCGGACGCCGCTCTCCCGTACGAACTCGTAGTGGCCTTCCATATAGCCGTTCGGGCTCTTGAGGATGCAATAGCTCTGGTAGTCGTGGACCTGCCCGGGCTCGATCCAGGGCTGCTCGCCGACCACGCCATCGCCCTTGACCTCGTGATCTTCGCCGAGGCCAACCGAGTCGTGAATCCGCCAAAGCCGAGTCAGCAGCTTGGCCGGTTCGGCACCGACGTTTTCGATCCGCACCGAGTAGGCGAAGACGAAATGCCCAAGCGAGGGGCGGGACTGCCCCGGCAGATACGATGGCCGGACCGTGATCCGGATTTCATCGGTGATTCGGTAATAAAACGCCGACATTCGCCTGCCCGGGCCGTTCAAGGCGTCAGCTCACGGCGGCGCGGTTCGAGCCGAATGATCCAGAGCCCGTTGTACATGTCGTTGACGTAGGCCAGCCCATCCTTGGGGTTGACCACCACGCCCCAGGTCATCGCCGCGTTCTTGACGAAGCCATCCATGTCGGCGGTGCTGACATGCGCCATCTCGCGGCCCTGGGCGCGGAGATCGCCCTTGAGCTCGCCGGAGACGTCGAAGGCCCGGAACCCGCCGTTGTAAGCACCCATGTACAGGGTGTCGCCCGCGACCCAGACGTTGTGGACCCCGCCGAACTCGGGCTCGTACCAGGCAACCGACTTGGGATGTTCAATGTCGGACACGTCGAGCACCTGGAGCCGCCCGTAGGCCCGGCCGGCGGCGGCGTCTTTGGCGCCTTTCACCCCGCTCGCTGGGAAGACCTCGTCGGCGATGAAGACATAATTCTTGTGCCGCCAGGCCGTGTGGGTGCCGCGAATGAAGCCGGGCCCGCCCGCCGCCTCGACATCGCGATAGAGCGCGTTCAGGTCATACTTGAACTGGCTCACCAGCTGCGGGTTGGACGGGCTCCCGCCCTTGATGCCGTTCCCGACATCGAGAATGACAAGGCCATCGTTCCAGTACGCCGCGTAGAGCAGCCCGTTCTGGACGTCGATGTCGTGGAGGGTTCGGCCGGCCTCGGGCCGGTCGGTCTTCCAGACGGCCACTTCCTTCGGATTGGCCGGGTCGTTGATGTCGACGACATGGAGCGCACCGGTCCCGTCATTGGTGAGATAGACGTGGGTCCCATACTTCGCCTGCTGATAGACGAAGGCCGAGTGGACGCCGGCGGTGACCGTCTCCTTGAACTCCGAGATCACCTTGGGATGGGCCGGATCCTCGGTCGAGGCGATCACGATACCGTTCTTCCGGTCGGAAGCACCTTCCCGGGTGAACACGAGGTACTTCCCGTCAGGCGTGGACATGACGTCGTTGACGCGTCGAGTGTTCGTGATGATGGAATCGGTGACGGTCGGCTTGCTGGGGTCGCTGATATCGATCGCGTAGAGCACGTCCCCGCCGGAGCCAGAGCCGAGGTAGGCAACCTTGCCGCCGGGGTGAATCCAGACTTCCTCGGTGGTGAAGCGCGTCCGCGGCAGCCGCCCGACGACCGTAGCCGGCCGGCGCACATCACGGGGCTTGAGCGTGACCGTGCCCTCGGCCGAGCGGTGGCCGAAGCTCGCGGTGACGAGGTAGGTACCGGGCTCATAGCCAATGAAGGCCCCGTCGGGGTCGATCATTCCCTGCCCGGGAGAGAAGCTCCATTGCGGCGTGAAGCCAGTGACCTCGTGGCCGGCCCGGTCGGTCGCCACCAGCTTCAGCCGGACCACATCACCGGTTCTGGCCTCGGCCATCTCGGGTGCGAGCATGAGGCTGGTGATGGTGTTGGGCCGCACCTTGAGCGCGAACGATTGCTCGGCTGTCCCCATCCTGGCCGTGATCCGGACGGCCCCGACCGCGCGGGCCTCCACGATCCCGTCGCCCCGAACGGCGGCGACCGTCGGAGCCGAACTCGTCCAAGCCACAGCCTCGATCCGCGGGTCGCCCGATTTCGAGAACCCCTTCGCCTCGAACCGCAGGCGCTGGCCCACCATGACCGCGCCCACCGCCGGGCTGATCGCGACCCGGGTGGCGGGCCCGGCCACCATCGCAATCTTGATGATCTCGCGCAGCGGCCGGGTTCCCGGCACGAGCGCAGTTACCATCACGGTGAAAGACCCGGTCGCGCCGGACTCCACCAGCCCGTCCGGGCTCACCGAGGACTCGAATCGGCCCCCCTGACCGAAGAAACTGACCCGGGCCCCAGCAACCGGTTTGCCGGCAGAATCAAGCGGTGTCGCCACGAGCCGAAGGGTGTCCTGGGCGTTCATCCTGACGTTGTTCCCAGGCGAGATCGCCAGACGGGCGATCGGACTGGGAGGCAGCTGGACCGGGGCGGGCTGCTGCACCGCCAGAAATGCAACGAGGGCAAGCATCACGAGCGGTGTTCCTTGCTGGGCGTGGGTTCAGCTGGTCGGCGGGTTGAAGCCCTGACCGGCTTCGATCCAGGAGCTGAAGTATCTGGGATCTTCGATCGGGAGCGCCTCCCGAGCCGTCTTGAGGGGCCGGAAGGTATCGAGCATCACGGCGACCTCATTGGTCCCCTTGGCCCCGATGCTGGCCTCCATCCGGCCTGGATGGGGACCGTGCGGAATTCCGTCGGGATGGAGCGTGATCGATCCGTACTCGATCCCTTTCCGGCTCATGAATTCGCTGGAGGCATAGTAGAGCACCTCGTCGGAATCCACGTTGCTGTGGTTGTAGGGGGCCGGAACGGCGTCCGGATCGAAGTCGTACGGCCGGGGACAGAAGGAGCAGATGACGAAGCCGTCGCCCTGGAACGTCTGATGCACCGGGGGCGGCTGATGAATCCTGCCGACAATCGGTTCGAAGTCGTTGATGTTGAAAGCCCACGGATAGAACATCCCGTCCCAGCCGACCACATCGAACGGGTGGTGGTCGAGGATGAACTCGTTGAGGCCGTGGTGCTGCTTTACGATGATCTGGAAGTCGCCGACCTCATCGTGGGTCTTGAGTTCAGTCGGGATCCGGAAGTCCCGCTCGCTGTAGGGCGCGCCCTCGACGATCTGGCCGTATTCATTGCGATACCGGGTGGGTGTCCGGACGTAGCCGCGGCTTTCGACGATCAGGAAGCGGTGGGGGGCCGGATCCATCCGGTAGCGGTGCATGACGCCGCGATGGATGACGAGGTAGTCCCCTTCCCGGTACGGCAGATCGCCGAACTGGGACTCGAGCACACCGCTCCCCTGGCTCACGAACACAACCTCGTCCGCCTGGGCGTTCCGGTAGAAATGGGTGTCGGCCTGGGTCGGGCGCGCAAAGAGGAGCGCGCAGTCGTCGTTGAAGAGGAGCGGGGTTCGGTCGAGCGTCGGACTGCCCCCTTCCTTGAGTTGGGCGGTGCGGAAATGGCGGTGCTTGAAGGTCGGATCCGGATCGACCTGATAGGCGGTTTCCCGAAGCCGCCGCAGCGATTTGATCGTAGTGGGCGGCCGCAGGTGATAGAGCAACGACGCGGGACCGGTGAAGCCCTCGTTGCCCATTAGCTGTTCCTGATAGATCCCGCCGTCGGGGCGGCGGAACACGGTGTGGCGCTTCCGCGGCAGCGATCCCAATCGATGGTACACTGGCATTACAGATTCCCCCGGAGAGCCTGTTCCCGTTCGATCGACTCGAACAGCGCCTGGAAGTTGCCCTTGCCAAAACTCCTGGCGCCCTTGCGCTGAATGATCTCGAAGAACAGCGTGGGCCGGTCCTGCACCGGCTTGGTGAAGATCTGGAGCAGGTACCCTTCGTCGTCACGGTCGACGAGAATACCGAATTCGCGAAGCGGCGCGATGTCCTCGTCGATCCTGCCGACCCGGTCGAGAAGGCTGGCATAGTAGCTCGCCGGCACTGCGAGGAACTCGACCCCACGGGACCGGAGCGCGCGCACCGTCTCGACGATGTTCTTGGTCTCCATCGCGATATGCTGGACGCCGGGGCCCCGATAGAACTCGAGATACTCCTCGATCTGCGATTTCTTCTTGCCGGAGGCCGGCTCATTGATCGGGAACTTGATCCGGCCGTTGCCATTCGACATCACCTTGGACATCAGGGACGAATATTCGGTGCTGATGTCCTTGTCGTCGAACGAGAGCAGGTTGAAGAAGCCGAGGACCCGCTCGTAAAAGCCGACCCAGGTATTCATCCGGCCGAGCTCGACGTTGCCGACGCAGTGGTCGACGTGCTGCAGACCCACCGGCGCCGGCGTGAACGGCGAACTGGCCGCGACGAAGCCTGGCAGGAAGAGCCCGCGATAGTTCCGGCGCTCGACCAGCGAGTGGATCGTGTCACCATAGGTCCGGATCGAGGCCGTCACGACTTCGCCGTGCTCATCCTTCAGCACGGTAGGCACCTGGACCGGCTCCGCCCCGCGCTCGACCGCCTTGGCAAAGGCCTCCCTGGTGTCGTCGACCCAGAAGGCAAGATCGCGCACCCCATCCCCGTGCCGGGCAACGTGCGCCGCGACCTCGCCCTCGGGACCAAGCGGCGAAGTGAGGAGGAAGCGGATCTTGTTCTGTTGGAGGAGGTAGCTCGCGCGGTCCCGAACGCCGGTTTCCGGGCCGCGGTAGCCGACCAGCTCGAAGCCGAAGGCCGCACGATAGTAGAGCGCCGATTGTTTGGCGTTGCCGACATAGAACTCGATGTAGTCGGTGCCGTTGATCGGAAAAGTGTCGTGGGCCGTTTCGGGCAAGACCTGGGTCGCCAAGGGTATCTCCGATAGAACTGGTCGAAATCTAAGTCAGGAACGCGCCTGCGCTATCCCGCGGCGGCCGGACCCGCGGGGGCGTCGATCTGGAACCGGGTCAGGTCCGCCCGGAGCCGGCTCCGGACCCGGAGAACCAGGACGGCGGCCACCACCACCAACCCCACCACGAGGCCCCACCAGAGGCCCCGGGGCCCCAGATGCCGGTGGAATCCGAGCCAGAGGCTGACCGGGAGACCAATCGCGTAATAGCCCGCGAGATTGACCAGCACCGGCACCCGGGTATCCCCGATGCCCCTGAGGACGCCGAGCGCCACGGCCTGGGTTCCATCGAAGATCTGGAAGACCCCGGCCAGCGGAATCAGCACCGCCGACACCGCCACGACGGCGGGGTCGGGCGAGTAGGTCTCCGCCAGCAGGCGCGGCAGCATGATGAACCCGAGAGCCGTCGTCGCCATAAACGAGGCGCCCACGATCAGAGCCGCGGAGGCCACCCGGCGAGCGTCGTCCGGCCGTCCAGCGCCCACCGCCCGCCCGACCAGCACCGAGGCCGCGCCGCCAATCCCGAAAGGCACCATGAAGGTGATCGCCGCCAGGTTGAGCGCCACGGTGTGTCCGGCCACCGCGGCGGCGCTCACTCGACCCATGAGGAGACCCACTCCACCAAACACGCCATACTCGAAAAGAATCTGCAAACCGATCGGAAGGCCGAGCGCGAACATTCGGCTGAGGGGCTCCCACGCAGTCGTCTCCGGGCGCCAGGGACGGAGATAGGGCCGCAGGTGCGGCCACGTCAGGCCCAGCAGGGCAACCGCCATGACCCAGCGGCTGATCGTGGTCGCGAGCGCGGAACCGGCCACGCCGAGTGGCGGGGCGCCGACGTTCCCGAAGATGAAGACCCAGTTCAGAAAGAGATTGAGGAGATTCGCCAGCGCGATGGTGAGGATCACGGGGCGGATCTTCCCCAGGGCCTGGAGGCCTTCACGAAGCGCCATGAAGGCAAAGTACGGAAAGATGCCGGCCACGATCACCCGGGCGTAGGAGGCCGCCAATGGCACCACGGCGGCAGGCTGCCCGGCCCACGTCAACACCCGGCCGACCGGCATCAAGCCGAGGGAAGTCGGCACGGTGACGACCGCGGCGATCAGGAGACCGCGCTGGAGGCCTCGGGCAATCCCCTCGTGGTCACCGGCGCCGTAGGCCTGGGAGATCACGGGATCGAGCACCGCGATGGTGCCCATTCCGATCGTGCTGACCGCGAAAAACCAGACGTTGGCAAGAGCGGTCCCGGCCAGAGCCTCGGCGGAAAGTCGCCCGACCATGGCGGTGTCGACCACACCCATCAGCATCAGCCCGACCTGTACGGTCGCCATGGGTACGGCGAAGGCCAGGAGAGCTTGGAAGTCGGGTCGGGTTGGGCGCTTCATGGCGGCGGTTGGCTAGAAGCGCCAGAGATAGGTGACCTTGGCGACGCCTCCCTGGGCGGTGGTCCGGAGCGGAAGGAGTAGATCGGCGTCGGCCCGGGTGGACCAGCCGATCTGGACGCTCTGTCCCGGATGACTGAGATAGGTCGCCAGGATGTTCGTGCTGAAGACGTCCCGCTTCTGATCCAGGGCTCCCGACCGCTGGTAGAACCGCTCAAACCGATACTCGCCGATGAGCCGGAGTCCGAGCCGACGGCTCATCTGGAATTGGGTCTTGATCCGGGGAATCGCCGACTCGGCGTAGAGGCTCTCGCGTTCCTTCGTTGCCGACCGGCGCCAGACCCGGGCGGTGTTCATGTCGAAGCCGATCCGGAGCGGCGCAATCGGACGGATCGACAGGTTCACGGTACCGGTCACGAAGAAACTCGGGAGCGATGGGCCGGCCTCCACGAGATCAGAGAAGATCACCTCTTCACCGCCACGGGCAAACATGCTCCACCCGAACCCACGAAGGGCGTCCGACGACAGAAAGATGAAACCGCGGTGGAGGTTGGGAAAATCGATTCCGTCGAACCGCAGGAACGACCGGGTGTATCCGAAGCTGACGGTGCTGGCCGCCGGCAGCTTGAAATCAAGGAACCCGGAAACGAGGCGATCGGTGCGATGCCCGAGGGCGCCAATCCGGTCGGGGCGATCGTGATCGTAAGCCTCTTCGAATCGAATCTTGGGCTGGATCTGCCGGAAGAAGCCAGTCGACTGCCAGCGATAGGACAGGTACCCCGAGGCAAGCGCGTAGTCGGTCCGGGGGGTGAATCCGAGCGGCGTCTCGAACCCAGGGGTGATATCCACCACTCCGAACCCGGCGCCGATGTGACGCGTGGTATAGTCGAGCGACGCCTGAATGGCGGTGCCCTGGCGCCGCTCGTGGTTCTGCGAGGTCAGTTCGGACGGGAGACTGTCGAGCGCTGCCTGGAGCTTGCCCGGATCGGGAATCTGCGCGGCCAGGGTGCGGCGAACCCGGTCGTACAGGTCCGGCTCTTCGGTCCGACTGCGGACCGCGAGAAAGCGGAAGACCGTGTTGGAACCGAAACGGAGACGACTGTCGATCGACCCCGTCAGGCCATAGCCGTCCCCGAACCGGCGGCCGGTAATCGCCGCGCCGACGAAGCCGTCGGCAAGAACGTCAAGCTTGACGCGGGCAATGCCGGCGCGGGCATCCCCAGTCGGGAACGGATCCAGTGTGCTGGGCGACAGGCCTCCGACGGCCACCAGCGGGGTGTAGTTCCGCGCCGCATCGAGCCCACCGAGCACACCCAGGGACAGCTGCCCGATCTTCCCGGTGACCTTGACTCCGGCGTCAGGATCCACGATCCGCCGGGAGTAGAAGACGTTCACCGGCGGCGGGAAGAAGCCCGGGTCCTGTCCCGGAGCCGGGAATCGGGTCAGGAAGATGTCGGTGCCCTCCAGGAAGAAGGGCCGACGTTCCGGAAAGAACAGCGCCGACCGATTATTGATCTCGAGCTGACCGGCATCCGCCTCGATCTGGGAGAAATCCGGATTCCAGGTTCCGTCGAGCGTCAAATTGGGCGTGATGCCGTATTTGAGGTTGGCGCCAACCTCGGTGCTGGTCCGGGCCGGGTCGAACGGATTCGCCAACTTGGGCCTGGCTCGGTTGGTCCGACCCACGACGGACGGATTCACCTCGATGACACTGGCCGAGCCGATGTCGTGAATGCCCGTCAGGGTGATCATCTGACAGAGGTCGCAGACCAAATCGCGGTTTCTGGGCCAGGGAGAGTCCGTCGCCCCATCTCGACCATAGTTTCGCTGCAGCGAGAAGCCCCATCGCTGCCCGGCACCCTTCGGATACCGGAGCGACTTGAAGGGAATCGCGACCTCGATCGTGTACTCGTCTTTCGTCACCTTCCCCGCGGCATCGAAGATCCCGTCCCATTCCTCGAACCCGGTCCCCTCGACCGTGAGCCCGTCCCCCTGAATCCCAAGCGGATTCACAGCCAGCGAATAGGCCCGGCGTCGTGAGTCGGTCGGATCCAGACTGATGCCGATCCAGTCCTGACCTTGCATCACGACATTGTCACGCTCGTGAAGCCGGGCCCGGATCCGGCCGGGCTCATCCTTGGCCCGAATGGCGATATACAGGGCCGTCTGATCGTAGGCGATGTAGGCGACCGTCGGTCCGTGCGGCGTCCCGTTGTCGGCCGGCTCGGTCTGGAACCAATGATCGAGCACCGCGGCCGTCCGCCACATGGGCTCGTCGAGCACACCGTCGATGACGGGCTTCGTGGTCACGCGGGGAATCGCGAGTTCGCGACCCGCCGTCGATGACTGGGCGACCACCGGGGCGACCGGAACCAGCGAGGCCAGGGCGACCAGAAAGGTGGAGTAGTTCACAGCCTTCAAAGATAACCAACAGGCGGCTATCGGCTGTTCTTCAATTCGGGAAAGTCTTCTTCGCGGAACGCCATGGGCCCCGCCCCCGGGTGCTGGCGCTCCCGCAGGCGGAGTTCGACTCGCCGGATCTTGCCGGAGATGGTCTTGGGCAATTCGGCGAACTCAAGGCGGCGGATCCGCTTGTACGGCGGAAGCCTGGACTGGAGGAACCGGAAGATGTCGAGCGCCACCTCCCGCCCAGGCGCGAATCCGGCCCGGGTGGCGATGAAGGCTTTCGGCACCACGAGGCGGACCGGGTCAGGGCTCTCGACCACGGCGGCCTCAGCCACGGCCGGGTGTTCGATCAGCACACTCTCGAGTTCGAACGGGCTCAAACGGTAGCCGGAACTCTTGAAGACGTCGTCGGTCCGTCCGACGTAAGTGAAGTATCCGTCGGCATCACGCACGGCGACGTCGCCGGTTCGGTAGAACCCTTCCTCGCGGGCGCGGGCCATCTTCGACGGGTCGTCGAGGTAGCCCTCCATCAACCCCACCGCTTCGGGCGAGAGCGCCACCGAGATCTCGCCATCGCCTTCGCTCGCGACCTCTTCGCCGCCCACCGCCACCGGCCGCAACTCGACCCTGCAGCCAGGCGCAGGCAGCCCCATCGCCCCGGGACGAACCGGCTGGCCTGGGAAGTTTCCAACCAGCAGGGTGGTCTCGGTCTGTCCGTACCCTTCCCGGATGGTGAGCCCCCAGGCCTTGCGGACCCGTTCGATCACTTCAGGATTGAGCGGCTCCCCGGCCGACAGGCATTCACGCAGTCCGGTCCGGCGCTGCTCGAGGTTCTCGTTGATCAGCATCCGCCACAGGGTGGGCGGGGCGCAGAACACGGTGGCGTCGGATCGGATCAGGGTGTCGAGGACAGCCCGGGGATCGATCTTGGGCCAGTCGTACACGACGATCGTGGCGCCCGCGATCCAGGGCGCGAAGAAGCTCGAGTAGGCGTGTTTGGCCCAGCCGGGTGAGCTGATATTGCAATGACGGTCGCCGGGCCGAAGGCCGAGCCAATACATCGTGGTGAGGTGCCCAACCGGATAGCTCCGGTGAGTATGGAGCACCAATTTTGGCTTGGCGGTCGTGCCCGAGGTGAAGTAGAGCAGCAGTGGATCGGACCCGTGGGTCACGCCCGGGTCCACGAGGATGGGCGAGGCGCCATCAACCAGGTCGTAGCCCAACCAGCCAGGCGCCGAGGCGCCAACCGCGATTCGAACGCCGCCCGCCCCCAGGTCGCCCATCTTGGCGACACCCTCGGCGTCGGTCACCACGTGGCCGGCGTCTCCGCGGGCAAAGCGATCCTCGAGATCGGCGCGAGCAAGCTGAGGAGTGGAGGGAATGATCACCACCCCGAGCTTCATCGCGGCCAGCATCGTCTCCCAGAGCGCGATCACGTTAGGCAGCATCACGAGGAGGCGGTCGCCGCGGGCGACGCCGCGGTCGCGGAGCAGATTGGCGAGCTGATTGGAGCGGGCGGCCAGTTCCGCGAACGACCGGCTGGCGTGGATGCCGTCGGGCCCGGCGAAGACCAGCCCTGGGCTCCCGCTGTGCTCAGCCATGGGATCGAACACGTCGAGGGCCCAGTTGAACCGTTCGGTGGCCGGCCACTGGAATCCCGAAACGGCCGCCCCATAGTCAGTGCCGTTGGCGAGCAGAAAATCACGGGCGGAAAGAAAGGCCTGAGCACTGGTCATAGGAGCCGCCTCGTTGCAAACACAGCCCGCGCCGCTAGGCATAGGGGAATCGATCCTTCAGGCGGTTGATGGGGCGTTCCGCCAGATACCATGAAAGTGAGGCCAGGCCAATGGCCCCGACCAACACCACGACAAAGAACGAAGGGCCATTTACCGGAGCCAACTGGACCAGTCGATCCGGAACGCCGGACCAATTGCGGAGCCCCCAGGCAAGCGGCAAGTGATAGAGATATACCCCGTAGCTGATCCGGCCGACATAGACGATCGGCCTGGCCTCGAGCACTGGGCGGAACATGCCCGTCGGCCCGCTTGCGGCCCGGTTCAGCAGCCACAGACTCACCAGCGTCGCGCTGAGGGCTTCGGTCGCATTGAGGAGGAGGAACCCTCGCCCCACCACGAAGCTCAGGAAGGCGTTCGCGGCGATCAGGGCGAGACCGGCGACCAGGGCCCTGCCAGTCCACCGGGACCGAGACCCCGTATCGTTCGGATGAACGTGAAAGTGCCACGCCAGCAAGGCGCCCAACGCCAGGCTGTCGAGATTGGAGAGCGTCGGCGTGAGCGTGCTAATGCTGGAGTTCGTCACTGCCGCCACCACGATGCGGCTGACGACACCCAGCAGCGCGGTCGCCACGAAGAAGCGAGGGAGGCGGCTCCACCCAAGCAGCAAAAGCAACGCCGGCCAAACCAGGTAGAACTGTTCCTCGACGGCGAGCGACCAGAGGTGTCCGACCGCCACCGGGAACTCGGCCCGTGCCGAGAACTGCCAGTTGGCCAGGTAGGTCACATACCAGATCAGATCTTCCCGGAACCTCGGAATCGCGGGCAGCGCGGCCAGGATCGCCAGAAGCAGGTAGTACGCGGGGAAGATCCGAAGGAACCGTCTGGCGTAAAAGCGCCGGAGCGCTGTGGATCGGGGGACGGTTCCTGAGGTTACCCGATCCTTC
>JAYUZK010000227.1:0-5449 GCA_043751835.1 Gemmatimonadota bacterium
GGTCACGAAACGTCGGTTGCGGTCCGTAACCAACTCAAAGCGGCCCCCGGCGTCGGTCGCCACCACGGACAGGCCGTCGCTGACCGCCACCCTGGCGAGGCCCCGCGGGCCGGCGGCTACCCGCCCCCGAACCCGGACGACGTCGGCAACCGAGGAGGCGGCAAAATGAAGCGGGCGGTAGGGATCACCGCGAAAGACGGCGGGCAGCGCCGTCCATGCGGCGGCTGCCCCAAGAAACTCACGGCGGGAGTAAGGCTGGTTCAGCGGCGACCGCGGTCCTTGTCGCCCTTCGGGCGGGTCTTTTCCCGCTCGACCGCGGCGGCCTCAGCCTTCCGGATCATCTGCTCCGGGCTCACTGGATTGGCCCCCGGTCGTGGGGCACCCATCTTGAGCACGAGCTGGTTGGCGTCATCGGTGGCGATGGTCACCGGCCGGCCGCCGCGCACCTCGTAAGCCCCCAGGACCTCTTCGCCCACAGTAGCCCCGGGTTTCACCCGTTCGAGCAAACTTTCCCGGGTCGGCAAGCCCTCCAGCGAAAGGAACTGCACCCCGCTGGCTCCCTGAAGCCTGAGCAAGGCGGCAAAGCGGGCCCCGGCCAGGTTGCGGACCGAGCGCAGTTCGGTGCCCTTGGCCAGCTCCTTGGCCCACCGGACCGCTTCCTTCTCCTGGGGTGATTGGGCTGGGCCCGCAGCCGCGGCGGCCGGGGCCGGCCGATTGAGCCGAGCCTCCTGGCTCTTCCTAAGTCGTACCAGGTATTCAGGTTCGTTTGACACAGCGCCCTCAGTGACGGTAGATCAGGTCCGTAGAATAAGGTGGACCGATGGACCGGGGAAGAGGGCGAGTTATTCGGAGGGGTCTTCCCGGACCTGGGAAAGCCGCAGTGCGGCGGCGAACGAGCGCTGAGCCTGGACGATGGTGGCCTGCCGGGTGATTTCGCGCTCCTCGACCTCGGCCGTCATCTGGCCGGGAAACAACGTCGCGAAGCGGCCGGCCCGATCCACCGCCGTATCGTCCGTGATATCGGCGAGGAGTTCAGCGGCACGCCGGATCTGGTCCGAGCTGGCTCGGAGCAGGTCGACGGGACGGGGAGGGAAAGCCGGTTTGAGCATAATCTCGTCTCAGGGCCTGACTCGGGCCTTTCGTATTCGAGTTATCGGCACGAGTTTGGGTAGGCTTGAATTCCCCCTTCCCCCGTGGAGTACTCGTGCAACTCGAGATCACGGACAGCGTCAGCCTGTCCATCGGCACCGGCATGTTCGGCCTCCTCGGCCCCAACGGCAACGTCAAAGAGGTCGTGATTACCAAGGCGAAATAGCCCATGGGCGACGGCACGACAGAGACCGACACCATCGCCCCTGTTCCATACCGTGAATCGGTGCGAGTCTGGGGGCTGGTCGGCCTGCTCAGTTTCGGCGGGCCGGCCGGCCAGATCGCCACGATGCACCGGATCGTGGTCGAAGAGCGTCGGTGGGTAAGCGAGCGGCGCTTCCTCGACGCGTTGAACTTCTGCAACCTCCTCCCCGGACCCGAAGCCCAGCAGCTCGCCACTTATCTCGGCTGGCTCCAGCACGGACTGAAGGGCGCACTCACCGCCGGCGGACTGTTCGTCGTGCCCGGCTTTCTCACGCTTCTAGCTCTGAGTTCGCTGTATGTCGCCGCCGGGCACCTGCCGCTGGTGGAAGCCGGCTTCAGCGGGCTCAAGCCGGCCGTGGTGGCGGTCGTCGCCGCCGCAGTCATCCGGATCGGCCGTCGCTCCCTCGCCACCCGGTGGTCGGTCGCACTCGCGGTCATGGCGTTCCTCGCGCTATTCGCCTTCAGGGTACAGTTCCCCGCCGTCGTTGCGGGCGCCGGCATCGCCGGAGCGCTGCTCGGCCCTCGCCTCGGCAGAGCGTCAACGCCTCAGTCGGGCACCCGTCCGCCGCTTGCCGGGACACTGAGAACGGCCGTGATCGGCCTGGCCTGCTGGTGGCTCCCGTTGCTGCTCGTCGGCGCGGCCTTCGGCCCGGGCCACGTCTTCGCCCGGCTCGGCCTCTTCTTCAGTCAGTCCGCCCTGGCGACGTTCGGCGGTGCGTACGGGGTGCTCTCGTACGTGAGCCAGCAGGCGGTCCACCATTTCAACTGGGTCACTCCGGCGGAGATGATCGACGGCCTGGCCCTGGCCGAAACGACGCCGGGACCCCTGATCCTCGTGCTCCAGTTCGTCGGCTTCCTGGCCGGGTACCGGCTCGGCTCGCCGGTGGCCGGTTGGTGGGGCGGACTGGTCGGCTCGATGGTGACGGTCTGGGCCACGTTCGCACCGAGCATTCTGCTGGTCCTGCTGGGCGCGCCGTACATCGAGTGGCTCCGGTCGCGACGCCGCCTTCAGGCGGCTCTGGCCGGCATCACGGCCGCCGTCACCGGCGTGGTGGCGAACCTCGGGCTCTGGTTCGCGATCCGCGTGCTCTTCCGGGACCACCGCGTGATGTCGTTAGGCCCGGCCCGGGCCGACCTGCCGGTCCTCCACTCCGTCTCGCCGGCCGCGGTCGTCATTGCCGGGCTGGCCTTCGTCGCGCTGACCCGGCTCCGGGTCGGGATGATCGCGGTGCTGGCCGGGGCGGCGGGCGCGGGCATCCTCGTTCATCTTTTCACCTGAGGTTGGTCGGGATCGACCCGGCCGGGTAGGTTGCATCACCCCTGCCAAGGCATCGCCGTGCTCGCTCTGTCGCTGTCCGTTCTGGTTTCGGTCGCCGGCGCCATCGTTCAGCCCGATCCCGTCTGGGACTCGGTCGCGGCCATCCTCAAGGCCCCCCCGGCACCGATCACCGCCTACCACCGGTTCGGCTTCCCCAGGACGGACCTGACCGTCAAAGTGGGTGACGTGACGGTCGCCACCGGCCTGGCGCTCGGGGGCTGGGTGGGCTTTTCCGGGCCGGCGGACGATGCGGCGGTCATCGGAGACCTCGTGGTTCGTCCTGACGAGGCCGCGGGTGTCACCAACATCCTGATGGGCCGGAGCGTCACGGTCACGGCGATCCACAATCACCTCACGGGCGAGTCGCCGGAGGTGGTGTACCTCCACTTCGTGGGCGAAGGACCCGCGCTTGACCTGGCCCGCACGATCGATGCAGCCATTGCGACGACCGCAACTCCCCGCGGAATCAAGCCGGGGCCGCCTGCCCCTCCCGTGCTCGATACGGCCGCAGTCTTCAACGGCCTCGGACTCCGGGGCCGGGCGGCCGGCGCCGTCATCAACCTGACCGCCCAACTCATCCAGGTTCCGATCAGAGTGGGCCATCACGATTTGCCCGCGGCCCTCGCGGCCGCGAGTCCGATCAATCTGCAGGCCGTGTCCGCCGGCCGTGTGGTCGCCACCGGCGACTTCGCCCTGACCGGCGCAATGGCACCCGCCGTTCTTCTGGCGCTCCGGGCGGCGGGGATCGCCGTAACAGCAATCCATTCACACTTCATCACCTCGGCGCCCTCGCTCGTCTACATCCACTTCTGGGCTGACGGGCCGCTCGCCACGGTCGTGACCGGCCTGGGTGCGGTCCTCGACGCCGCGCGCAGTTAGGACATCGCCATGACATCGATCGCCTTCCTCGGAACCGGCCTGCTCGGCAGTGCCTTCGTCGAAGCCGCCCTCCAGCGGGGCGATCAGGTGACGGTCTGGAACCGGACCGTGTCAAAGACGGCCGCTCTCGCGGCGTTGGGCGCCCGGGTCGCGCCCGACCCCGCGGCGGCCGTGCGCGGAGCCGCCCGGGTCCACCTCGTCCTCACGGATGACGGCGTCGTGGATGATGTGATCGCCCAGCTCCGGGGTGGCCTCGCCGCTGAAACGATCATTGTGGACCACACGACGACCCAGCCGGCGCTGACGGCCGAGCGGGCCCACCGGCTCAACGCCCATGGCGTTCGATATCTCCATTGCCCGGTCTTCATCGGGCCGGCGATGGCACGGCAGGCCCTGGGCACGATCATGGCCTCAGGGCCCGCGGCCCTGTTCGAGGCTGTGAAACCGGCGCTGGAACTCCAGGCCGCGAAGGTCGTGTATCTCGGAGAGCGGGCCGATCTCGCCGCCGTCTACAAACTTTGCGGCAACGCCTTCCTGATCGGCATCGCCGGGATCCTCGCCGACGTGTTCACGATGGCACGGGGCGCGGGAGTAGCTCCGCTCGAAGCCCTGGCCCCGCTCGAGTTCCTGAACGTGGCCGCCGCGATCAGCGGGCGTGGCAAGAGCATGGCGGCGGGCAAGTTCGCGCCGAGCTTCGAACTCACGATGGCCCGAAAGGACGTCCGGCTGATGCTGGAGACGGCGGCGGCCGGATCGATGGCGGTGCTGCCAGGCATCGCCGCACGGATGGACACGCTCATCGCGGAGGGATTCGGCGCCGACGATCTGGCGATCATCGGGAGAGATGCGGTGCGCTGACAACTCCCACGGCCGGGCGACCTAACGAACGAGATGCAGCGCGCTCTGCCGCTTGAGCGCCCACCGCGGCTTGCCGTCCGCCCCCACGATGGAATCCTCCTCCTGCGCCATCCGCACCGGCTGACCGCCCCACTCCGGCACCGGCCTCGTGACCTGCGGCTCGGCGCTGAACCACATGCTCGGAATCGGGTCTTCGGTGTACTCGCGCATCGGCAGGACCCACATGTCGATGCCGTATTCCCGCATCAACCCAGGCAGGACCGTGGTCAGCCGTCTCTCGAGCCACTGCTGCTGGAGATCGGCCTGCTCCTGGAGGGTGCCGAACGGCCTCGGCTGGGTCAGGGCGCTGCGACTCAGGCCAACCGCAAGGGTCGCAAAGAGGAAGAAACGTTTCATGGGACTCTCGGGTCGCGGGGGAAGGCCCGATAGGCTAGCCCGCGGGCCACCGGACGTGCAAGGCCGCCCTGCCGCAATCCAGCCGGCGTGCAGGGAATGGCAGTGTGGGTGCCCGGGCGGGTTCCCCATCTCCCGAGGTACGGACCTTGCCCCTGGAGACCCTCGTGAAGCCCATTACCTACGGCCTCGGCATGGCCTACATCAGTCTCTGCGCCGTGGCGATCCGAACCCGGGCCACGACCGTCGAACCCCACTTCGTCCAGGCGGAGCATGATCCGGCGGTGTCGCCGGTCGCCACGACGGGAGCCGCCTGGTTTGCCGTGGTCAAGCCGTATTGCAACAGCGTCGAAGTGGAGACCACCCTGAGCGCTCGGCCCGCCCCTCCCGGCCTTGACGGCGTCGGGTATCAGGCCGCCTGTCTCGCGCTGGCCGGGAAGATCGATCGCGCCCGCTCGGCCATCGCCACGCTGCCCGAGGCCAGCCGCTGGAAGGCCGCCGGGATCGTGTTCAATCTCGCCCATCCCGTGGCCGATGCCGGCGACGATGCCTCGGCCGGGCCGATCATGGCGATGGTGGTCGATTTCTGGCCCAACCACACGATGGCGCTCTATCATGCCGGCGCCGCGGAGGCCGCGTTAGGCGACG